>CANGMW010000030.1 GCA_947454695.1 Comamonadaceae bacterium
GCGAGCAAGTGGTGGTGCAGGCGGCGTTGCGACTTTGGAATTTTGACCTGCAAGGGCAACTGCAGATGCGGCACTGGCTGAAGCGACACTCGGTACCACCGGTGCGCTGCTAACAGCGCTGGCGGGGTTGCTTGCACTGAGTGGCGCTGGATGACGCTCATTACCCGGCACCGCGCTGAACATGGGTGGCGCGACTGCAGCGGTGACTGATTTTCCTAAGTCTTCAAGTACCAACTCGATGCTTTGCCGGTCACGACCCATTCTGACTTGCTGGCGCACAGCTTGCGTGAAACGCAGCATCAAGCGCCGACCATTGGGGCTTCGGTTATCAGGCTCATCCAATAAGGTGAACGGGGGCAGACCTGGCACACCTCGAATGAGCCGCTCGGTTTTAGCCAGCGCTGCGGTGTCGTTGTTTGCCAAGTAGTTGTAGTAGATTTGAACGAGGTCGCCTGAGCGAACATTCACCGCGCGGATCAATTGCACTGAACCGACGAAATGAAACTGCACGACGGCGTTGCCACTCTCACGGCGAATCTCAATGTCGTCAATCACCTGGGCGTGGGCTACAGAAAAAGCGGCAGCCTGCGCCATGAAAATGGTCAGCCAGAATGTGCGCGGGTAATTCATCATTGCCAAGTTTTGTAAGTGGAGCCCGTGTTGCCGAGCGGGCGGTGGCAGCCGGATTGCGAGCAGTCGGTCTTCACGCTGCTGCCGCCCCGGTGGTTGAGGGCTTTTTTCTGCATCGAGCCCAAATAGCTGGTGCCGCTGGCGTGGCAGGCGGTACACATACCGGCCCCACTGCCCATGCTGTTGTTGTGGTTCATACGCTGCGACGTCCAGCTGGAGGTGCTGGTGTGGCAGGCATTGCATTCCAGCGTGCTGCCGTTGAGCAGTTGTGTGACGGGAATGTGGTTGCCGGGCTTGGTGGTCAAGCCATACAGCGCGGAGCCGTGACACGAGGAGCAGTTGGCCGGTGTGCTCACTTTGCTGTGGTATTTGCCGGGAAACCAGGCCGTGGTGCTGTGGCAGCTGATGCAGTTCAGCGTGGTCGGAATGTGGTTGCTGACCTTACCTGTGGCTGTGCTGCCGTTATGGCAATTGCTGCACACGGTGGCGGTCGTGAACTGCGTATGGTCGGGTTTATTGGATGCACTCCAAGTGACAGTGGTTTTATGACAGCTTTCGCAGTTGCTTTGTATGCCCGAATGCGTGCTGGTGTTAGGTCGGCTGGTGAGCCCGTACTGGCTGCTCAAGTGGCAGGTGGCGCATTGGGTGGTGACCGTTACGTTGTTGTGGAATTTCCCCGGGAACCAGGACGCATAGCCACCTTTGTGGCAGGTGTCGCAATTGGCGCTGGCGGAACTGGCGACCTGCTGGTAGGGGATGTGGTTGCTGGTCTTGCCATCCGCAGGCGGGTAAGCGCCACTGTGGCAGGTGCTGCACTGGTTGCTCACGACAGTCTGCGTGTGGTTCCACTTGGTGGGTTTCCAGCCCGTCGTGTTGTGGCAACTGAAGCAGTTCAATGCGGTGGGGATGTGACTGACCGATTTGCCAGTGGCGGATGAGCCGTTGTGGCAGTTGCTGCAGACGGTGGCGCTGGTGAACAAGCTATGGTCAGGTTTGGCGTTGGCCGCCCAGGTCACGGTGGTTTGATGGCAGCTTTCACAGTTGCTTTGAATGCCCGAATGCGTGCTGGTGTTAGGCCGGCTGGTGAGCCCGTACTGGCTGCTCAAGTGGCAGGTGGCGCATTGGGTGGTGACCGTTACGTTGTTGTGGAATTTCCCCGGGAACCAGGACGCATAGCCGCCTTTGTGGCAGGTGTCGCAATTGGCGCTGGCGGAACTGGCGACCTGCTGGTAGGGGATGTGGTTGCTGGTCTTGCCATCCGCAGGCGGGTAAGCACCACTGTGGCAGGTGCTGCACTGGTTGGTCACGACAGACTGCGTGTGGTTCCATTGCGTGGGCTTCCAAGCGGTGGTGCTGTGGCAACTGGTGCAGTTCAAGGCCGTGGGAATGTGGCTGACCGATTTGCCGGTGGCCGAGGCGCCGTTATGGCAGTTGCTGCACACGGTCGCGCTCGTGAATTGGCTGTGGTCCATGCTGGTGGCCGGCAGCCAGCCCGAGGTGCGGTGGCAGGTGCTGCAAGAGGCGGTGGTGGGGATATGGCCCGGCGGTTTTCCGGTGGCGTTGACGGTGTTGTGACAATTTGCGCAGGTGCTGGGGGTGGCGCCCAAGTGGTTGAATTTCGCGCCTGTGAACGACACCGTGCTGTGGCAGCTGTCACACGACAATGCGGTGCTGAAGTGCTGCTGCGGTTTGACCACGTTGTTCATCGCCAGTCGCGCGCCTGGGGTATGGCAGCTGGCACAGTCGCGTGGCGTGCCTTTAAAGACGCCGTTGACATGGCAATCGGCACATTGTTGTGGCAGGTGCGCCCCCAGCAGCGGAAAACCCGTGTTGGTGTGGTTGAAGGTTCGGGTGCTGGGCTGCGCCCACAGCGAATTGCTCGCCAGGAAAAACGCTGCAAAGAGGACCAACACCGTGAGCCTATCCACTCCAGATTTGCGCAGATGCCATAAGTTGGGGATGTTCATGGTGTCAACCCTTGTCGTTGTGCATCGCAAAGCGACGCTTCGTTTTTTTCCAACCTTCGGTCGTGTGGCATTGCTCACACACCCGTCCAAATTGGCCGTCATGCACATCTGCCTCCCTATGGCAGTTGATGCAGCCCGTGCCAATCGAGCGTGCTGCTTTTCCGCTTGGGGCCGGTGCCTTGTGACAGCTTTCGCACTTCACTTTTCTATGTAGACCCTCCAGCTTGTAAGAAGTTTTCAAGTCATGGTCGAACTTCCAGATCGACCAGGCCCGCGCGTTATGGCAACTCTCACAAGCCGTGCCGAATTTCAGCAAGTGCTTGTCGTCCTTTTTATGACAGCTGAAGCAATCCTTGGCCGCATCTTTGTAACGTGGGGTTGCGTGGCAGGACTTGCAAACGAGGGAGATGTGCTTGCCCAGCAAAGGAAAGCGCGACAAGCTGTGGTCAAACCGGGTGTCCTTCCAGTTTTTGTCGTTGTGGCATTCGTCGCAGCGTGGCCCCTGCTGGCCCTCGTGTTTGTCATCCTTTTTGTGGCAGCTCATGCAGTCCGTGGGCGTCTTGCGGTAACTCTTCAAATCCTTGTGGCAAGCATTGCATTTGGTCACTGGTTCGGCGTGGGCATTGCGCAGTTTGAAGCGGGTTTTGTCGTGCTGGAAAAGTTGGGTGCTGAGCTTCCAGTCGCGTTCCTGGTGGCATTGCTGGCATTGATCACCCACATCGCCTTCGTGCTTGTCGTCCTTTTTGTGGCAGCCAATGCAGCTGCTGGGCGCCTCCTTGTACAGGGCGCTCTTGTGGCAAGCCTTGCAATCGGTTTGCAGATGTTTGCCCAAGAGCGGGAAACTGGTTTTTTGGTGGTCAAATTTCGGGGACTCTTTCCAGTTTTTTTCGGTGTGGCAGTTGCCGCACTCCTTACCCAGTGTCTCCTTGTGCTTGTCATCTTTTTGATGGCAGGCGATGCAGGTTTGGCTCAGTTTGTTGCGGTACAGCGCGCCGGTGTGGCAGGACACGCACGTGGCGCCGCGGTGTTTACCGCGTAGGGCGTATTTGGTCTCGGTGTCGTGGTTAAAGCTGCTGTCTTTCCAGTTCGTTGCACTGTGGCAGGTTTCGCACTTGTCGCCATACAGACCCTTGTGACCTTTGCTGTCATCGTCTTTTTTATGACAGGCCACGCAGGTCAGCGGCGCATTGGTGTAGTTGTTGCCCTTGTGGCATTGCGTGCACTTCACGTCCACATGCTTTTGCGTGAGCGCAAACCGGGTCTTGCTGTGGTCAAAGCGAGCGGGCTTCCACAAATTTTCGCTGTGGCAGTCCGCGCATTTCGAGCCGAGCTCGCCTTTGTGAACATCGTCTTTGGCATGGCAGGATTTGCATTCCAGAGCGGCATCGCGGTATTTGTGTTGCGGCTCATGGCATTTCTCGCAGGCAACGGTCTGGTGCTTGCCCCTCAGGCCAAAGTCGGTGAGGTTGTGGTCAAAGGCTTTGGTGTCCAGGTTCACAATTTTGGCATTGCTGCCTTTGTGGTCGGTGTGGCAACTGCGGCAGTTTTGCGGTTTGCTCTTGCCGTGAAAACCATTTTTGGACTTCACATCCTCACGCACCTCTTTGTGGCAGTCCATGCACAAGCCATCTTGCGCACCTCGGTCAAATTTCACATGGCACTGTTTGCAGTCGTTGTTCAGTTTGGCGTGACCTTGGATAACTGTGCCGGGCGAGACGACGGATTCAATACCTTGTGCTTTGGCGCTTGCTGTCCATACGAAGGTGAGGGTCGTCACCCATAGAAGGATTGTCAAACGCACCAACGCCCGCTTGGAGCGCCGAGTGACAGGGTTAATAGGCATGAACCGCCACCACATGCACCACGGCGCTGACCACCATCAGGTACACAAAGGGGATGTGCGCCACATGCCAAAGTGAAAAAAACCGCTCGTACGCGGTGTACTGCGCTACTCGAACCACTGCCGTGAGGTAACGCCTGACCATGCGTTTGACGGTACGCTCGCGGCGCGCGTAGTCGCGGGCGGACCAATTCCCATGTGCGGCGAGTTTGCGCAGGGGTTCTTCTAAATTGCGCAGGCATTGACGGTAGACCTGCCACTGCTGAATGGGTAACCAAACCACGCGTCTGGCATGGGTGAGCCAATCACTGGATGTTTCCAGCTCTTGTGCTTCAAAGGCACGTAATGAAGCTTCGATCTCAGGTGCAAACGCCAGCCGGGAGCGCACCTCTTCCCGGTCGAACTTGGCCATCACTTGAAGTTCCTGAAAGCTGATCAATTCGCCATGCAGCCCGCGGTTCACACGCGCGTAAATGAAGCGTCCCACCACCCCGCTTAATGCAACGACCACCATGCTCCACAAGGCCACGCCCGCGTTGAGCGACCCAATGTGAAAGGTGGAGTGCAGCAGAATCAGTAAAGGTCCGCCGATGCCCAGCAGCATGTGAACGAGGAACCACCATTTCACGCGGCCCCAGTTGCGGGCAAAGCGCAGGTGCTTGCGCAAGGGATAAACGAAGAGCAGCACCAGCATGGTTGCGCCCGCCACCCCTAACCAGTACCCGGTGTCGTCACCGGCCTTGAACAACCCGGCTTTGCTGAGTTGCCAGACAAACCACACCAATGCGCTGAGCACCAGGTACACCAAGGTGTCGCTGCCCAGCAGGGTGGCAGCTGACTTTTCTTGGTGACGATTCTTAGACCGGACTGGGGGAACAACGTGCATGACTGGGCTGGATGATGTGAACGACGCATCGCTTAAGCGACTTCGAAGTCATCATAAAAGTGGCCTCTGCGCCACGCAGCCCTAGCTGTAAGTGCTTGTAATGGTGAGCGAAACTATTGCGGCTTGTTTCAATTTTGGCAAGATGATCCGCATGCAACCGGGTTGCCGCCTAGCCTTGGCTAATTAAACCGGCACGCCTTCAAGTTGGAGCAGTGCTTTTTTTCGGTCCAAGCCACCGGCATAGCCGGTGAGCGCGCCGTTGGCGCCCAAAACCCGGTGACAGGGCACCACCACGCTCCAAGGGTTGCGCCCCACGGCAGCGCCCACCGCTCGCACGGCAGTGGGTTGGCCAATGCCTTGGGCAATGTCGCCATAGCTGACGGTGCGGCCAGCGGGAATGCGGCGCAATTGTGCCCAGACCCCCTGTTGAAACGTCGTGCCCAAACTGGCGTCCAGCATCAGGCTGAATGTTTGCCGCTTGCCAGAAAAAAAGTCCTGTAATTCGGAACTGGCTTGTCGGAGCATCGGGTGCTTGGTGTGCATTGGCCACGCTGAGACATCGGGCTCATGACGTTGGCCGTTGAACCAGATCCCCGCCAGTCCGTGCGAACTGGCCGCCAGGGTGACTTCACCCAACGGCGTCATGAGGGTGCAGCGTACGGTGTCTGGTTTGAATTGCATCGGGTGCCTTTCTGGAAAAAAGGGGGTGTAATGCCCGACCGCGATGATACGCTGCAGTCGCCAATTCTTGGTGTGCCAAGCCCGTGTCATGCGGGTCACTCAGACCGGCCCAAAGCAGGCCAGCCCGCTGTTGTCCGGCCTACAATCAACGAGTTGATCTTCTACAGCGCAAAACAGGTTTTTCATGCAATTTGCAGCATCCATTTTCAAGGCGTATGACATACGCGGCATCGTTCCCAGCACCCTGAATGAAGCCGTGGCCCAGGCCTTGGGCCGCGCCTTCGGCCAAGCCGCGCGCCAGGCGGGCGAAACCTGTGTAGCCGTCGGGCGTGACGGTCGCCTGAGTGGCCCAACGCTCTGTCAAGCGCTGATCCGTGGCTTGCTGGACAGTGGCGTGGACGTGATCGATGTGGGCATGGTCACCACGCCCATGCTGTATTTCGCGGCCAACACCTTGTGCAGCAGTGGCATTCAGGTCACCGGCAGCCACAACCCGGCGGATTACAACGGCTTCAAGATGGTGCTGGCGGGCCGCGCCATTTATGGTGAAGAGATTCAAGCCTTGCGCCGCAGCATGGAGGCCAACCAGTGGTTGCCAGCTGACAAGACGGGCCGTGTCACCCATGTCAATGTGCTCGCACCCTACCGCGACCGCATCGTGGGCGATGTGAAGTTGGCGCGTCCGATGAAGGTCGTGGTGGACTGCGGCAACGGCGTGGCCGGTGCTTCGGCGCCCGGCATTTTGCGGGCGCTGGGCTGCGAAGTGATGGAACTCTTCAGTGAGGTCGATGGCACTTTCCCGAACCACCATCCTGACCCGAGTAAGCCCGAGAATTTACGGGACCTGATCGCCGCGCTCCAAGCCAGCGACGCTGAGCTGGGCCTGGCGTTTGATGGTGATGGCGACCGCTTAGGCGTGATCACCAAAGAGGGTCAGAACATCTACCCCGACCGTCAAATGATGCTGTTTTCGCGCGACGTGCTCAGCCGTGTCCCCGGCGGCACCATCGTGTTTGATGTGAAGTGTTCGCAGCGCCTTGCCCCTGCGATTGAAGCCGCTGGCGGTGAAGCACTGATGTTCAAAACCGGTCACTCCCTGATCAAAGCCAAGATGAAGGAAGTGAATTCGCCTTTGGGTGGCGAGATGAGCGGGCATATTTTCTTCAAAGAGCGCTGGTACGGTTTTGATG
Organism: Comamonadaceae bacterium; assembly: GCA_947454695.1. Lineage (GTDB taxonomy): Bacteria > Pseudomonadota > Gammaproteobacteria > Burkholderiales > Burkholderiaceae_C > CANGMW01. The sequence goes on from CANGMW010000030.1 coordinate 7,195, forward strand.
ACGGCACCTATGCCGCTGCGCGTTTGCTCGAAATCGTGAGCCGTACCGAAGACCCGAGTGCTCTGCTCAATGCTTTGCCCACGAGCTTTTCTACGCCTGAGCTCAATGTGCGCTGCGCCGAAGGCGAACCGCACGCCTTGGTGGAAGCCTTGGTCAAGCACGCGCACTTTGACGCCCCGGCCAAACTCAACACCATCGACGGCGTGCGGGTGGACTGGCCCGATGGCTTCGGGCTGATACGCGCCTCCAACACCACGCCGGTGCTGGTGCTGCGCTTTGAAGGCCACACGCCGCAGGCGCTGCAACGCATTCAAGACCAGATGCTGGCCTTGCTGCACACCGTCAAACCCGGTGCCGCCTTTGAACAGGCTGCGCACTGAGGATGGCCGCACCGGCGTGTGACCTGATGTCCGTGATGCGCAAGGACCGCGTGTGAACATCCTCATCGTGAAGCTCTCTTCCTTGGGTGATGTGGTGCATGCCATGCCTGCGGTGCAAGACATCCTGGCCGCTGTGCCAGATGCCCGGATCGACTGGGTGGTAGAGCGCAGCTTCGCGCCCTTGGTGCAGCGTTGCCAGGGCGTGCGCCGTGTCATCCCCTGTGATTTGCGCCGCTGGCGAAAGTCGCCCCTCTCACACCAGACCCGGGACGCGTGGCGGGCCTTTCGGGCTGAATTGGCGCGTGATCAGTACGACGCAGTGCTTGACCTTCAAGGTCTGACCAAATCCGCCTTGGTGGCATGGCTGGCCCGCTTGAGCCCAAGTGGTAAGCGCTACGCCCTGTCCAACCAGACTGAAGGCTCCGGCTATGAAGCGCCTACCCGGTGGGTGGCGCATGAGGCGATTCACATCGCACCGCATTGCCACGCCGTACAACGCTCACGCGAGCTGTGCGCCAAAGCGCTGGGCTATGAAGTGCCAGCGAGTTTGAACTGTGGACTTCAGGCACGCGCTTTAACGCAGCCTGCGGTGCCTGCGGCCAGCCGCCCTGTTGTAGCGCTGGTGCATGGCAGTTCGCGTGCCGACAAACAATGGCCCGACGACCACTGGCTGGCGCTGGCCGCAAGGCTGGATCTGGCGGGCTTGGATGTGGCTTTGTTGCACGGCACCGATGATGAGGAACGCCGCAGCCAGCAATTGGCTCAACAGATGAAAAATGCCTGCGTGTGGCCGCGTTTGCCGCTGGACCTACTGACCGATGCCCTGGCCACTTGTGCCGGCGTGATCGGGGTAGACAGCGGACTGAGCCACATCGCCGTGGCCTTGGATTTGCCCCACGTGCAGCTCTATAACTTCGACACGGCTTGGCGTACCGGCCCGACGACTACGCAAGGTCAACGCAGCGTGTTGGGCCAGCCCTGCCCGGATGTGGACGCGGTATGGCAGGCGTGGGGGGCGGTGTCTCGCGCATGATCAAGACTTTTTACGACGGACTGATGTGGGTCCTGCAGCCCTTGCTGCGGCGCAAACTGGCGCAGCGTGCGGTGCGCGAACCCGGCTACGCAGTCGCCGTGGACGAGCGCTTTGGCCGCTACACCACACCGAACTGGTCGGGCGAACGCCCTTGCCTGTGGGTGCATGCGGTGTCGTTGGGGGAGACGCGTGCAGCGGCCGTATTGATCAAAGGTTGGCGTGCGCGTTGGCCGCAGTGGCGCATCTTGCTCACGCATGGCACGGCCACGGGGCGGGCTGAAGGGGCGGCCTTGTTGATGGAAGGTGATGCGCAGGTCTGGTTGCCCTGGGATACGACCAAGGCAGCGCATGCCTTTTTGCAGCACTTCAAACCCCGGTTGGGTGTGCTCATGGAAACCGAGGTCTGGCCCAATCTGGTGGCGGCCTGCAGGCAAGCCGGTGTGCCTTTGGTGTTGGCCAACGCCCGCATGAATGCGCGCTCTCTTCGTCGCGCCTTGCGCATACAAAGTTTGTCTCGTCCTGCTTATGCCGGCCTGAGCGCTGTGTGGGCGCAATCGGCTGATGATGCACAGCGACTGCGACAACTCGGCGCCAAGGTGCAAGGCGTGTTGGGCAACATCAAGTTCGATGCGCAACCCAATGCCGAGCAGCTCGCGCAAGGTCGCCAGTGGCGCGCCGCAAGCCAGCGCCCGGTCATCATGTTTGCCAGCTCCCGCGAAGGCGAAGAAGCGGAGTGGTTGGCCATCCTCAAGGCCCAAGCGCAACGGGCGGACGTTCAGTGGCTCATCGTGCCGCGGCATCCCCAGCGCTTTGAGGAAGTGGCCCAATTGATTCAAGCCCAGGGACTGAGTCTTTCACGCCGCAGCGAATGGACTGACCAGCCTTTTGAGCAGCCTTTGGCCGCTGACGTGTGGCTGGGCGATTCGCTGGGTGAAATGGCGCTGTACTACGGCCTGAGCGATGCGGCACTGCTCGGTGGCAGCTTTGCGCCCTTAGGAGGGCAAAATTTGATTGAGGCTGCCGCGTGCGATTGCCCCGTGTTCATGGGGCCGCACACCTTTAATTTCAAAGAGGCTGCACAGCTGGCGCAAGCGGCTGGCGCTGCGCAGGCTTGTTCTTCGCTGGCAGCGGCCATGCTCGCGGCAGAGCAGTTGGTCCGAGATGCACTGGGTCGACAAGCCATGGCCGATGCGGCCAGTGATTTTGCGCTGGCCCATCGTGGTGCGACAGGCCGAACGCTGGATGCCTTGGCAGCCTTACTTGACCAACAAGGCGTTGACGCCTTGTAAGTCGTTGGCGGTGAGTAAACCGCTGGCTTGTTTGAGCTTCAAGCCACCCACCAGCACGTCATAGCGCGCCTTGGCCAGATCGCGTTTGGTCTGATAAAGCTGGCTTTGCGAGTTCAGCACGTCGATGTTGACTTTCACGCCCACTTGATAACCCAGTTTGTTGGCATCCAAAGCACTTTGGCTGGACGCCTCTGCCGCTTCCAGCGCCTTGACTTGGCCCAAACCGGAGACCACGCCAAAGTAGGCGGCGCGGGTGCCTTGCATCACCGTTCGTTGCGTGGTTTCCAGATCGGCGCGTGCTTTTTCTTCCAGAGAGAGGGTTTCACGCAAGCGATTTTGCGTGGCCATACCCGCAAACAAAGGCAGGTTGAAAGCCAGGCCAATGGTGGTGGCGGTGGTGCGGGAGTCTGTCGAGCTGATGGTCGTGCCGTTGATATTGCGGTTGATGTTGTAGCCCGCGTTCAAATCCAGCGTCGGTTTGTGACCTGCATACGACTTGTCAATTTCCAATTGGGCAATCTCCAAGGCAATGCGACTTTGCTTGATGGTCGGGTGCATATCTTGGCCTTGCTGAACCCACACCGACATGTCGGTGGGCACCAGCGCGGGCAAACTCACCGGGCTAGCCAAGGGTTTGGGGCTGATGTTGGTCTTGCCCACCAAAATATCCAAAGCAAGTCGTTTGACGCGCAAGTCATTGTCAGCAGCAATTTCCTGGGCAATGACCAGGTCGTAGCGCGCTTGGGCGTCCCGGGTGTCGGTGATGGTGGCGGTTCCCACCTCAAAGTTGCGTTTGGCAGAAGCTAATTGTTCAGCGACGGCAACTTTTTGCGCTTGAACAAATGTGAGTGTGTCTTGCGCGCCCAATAAATCAAAGTAAGTCTGGCTGACACGCACGATCAAATCCTGCTCAGCAGCTTCCAACTGGGCTTGTGCCAAATCCGCAGTGCGCACGCCTTGCTGGTAGGTGGCGTAGTTGGACGGGCGGTACAGCGGCTGCGTGGCGTTCAGGCCCGAAGTCTGGGTGTCGTAAGACTTCGTTGTGTTGCTGGCAGGTAGGGAGTCATGAGCAGCAGCATCAATTTGCAGCTGGGTGTTCGTGACTCCGGCAGATAAGTTGACCGTCGGCATCAAACTGGCCTTGGCCTGATCGGCCTTGTACAGGTTGGCGTCGTACTGCGCCTTGGCCGATTGGTAGGGGGCGTCATAGGCACGGGCGAAGTCGTACAACTCGGTCAGGCTTTGCGCGTTCGCCATCGAGGCAAGCCCCAGGCCAAGGGCAAAGGTCAAGGGCAGCAGTTGAAATTTTTTCATGAACTTACTCGGTGGCTGGGTGAAAACAAAGGGGTGAAGCGCTTCAGTAGCGCGGTACGGTGGGATCCACTTGCGCAGACCAGGCGTTGATGCCACCGGCGATGTTGGCCACATGCTCAAAGCCGTGGCTCATCAGAAAATTAGCCACCTGCATGCTGCGGCCACCGTGGTGGCACAAACACGCCACCGGGCGAGCGGGGTCCAATTCGTTCAACCGAGGCGGGATGCTGTGCATGGGCATGTGCAGCAATTCAAACCCCTTGGCCGTGATGCTGGCGACTTGTAGCTCGTGCGCTTCGCGCACATCCAGCACCAAGGGATGGCCGTGGGCTTTGACGCGGTCAAGCCAATTGGCTAAGTCGCTGGGGTGGATCTGCTCAATCATGGGGGGTGCAATAACAAGCGTGTCTGATCAGAACGAAAACGCGGCGTGTTCAGGCACATGGGCCAGTCGGGGCACCACGGTGTCCCACAGTTCCTGGGTGCGGTACGCGCGCTCACCCGTTCGGGTGATCAGCTTGGCCTGCATGACGGGCAGATCGCCCACCACGGCCATCAGGCGGCCACCGATTTTGAGCTGGCTGAGCAAAGACTGCGGCACCTCGGCCACCGAGCCGCTGAGCACGATGGCATCAAACGGGCCTTCGACCTGAGCGCCCGCTGCGCCATCGGCCTGGCGCACTTCAGCGTTGTGCACGCCGGCTTTTTGCAGGTTGGCATGGGCCAGCCGGGCCATCTCGGGGTCGATTTCCAGCGAAATCACGCGCTGGGCCTGATGCGCCAAGAGCGCGGCCATATAGCCTGAACCGGCACCCACTTCGAGCACCTTTTCATGCGGCTGCAGGGCCAGGTCTTGCAACATACGGGCTTCTACGCGCGGCGCCAGCATGCATTGCCCAACGGGCGCTGCCTGGTCCGGGTGGCTGCGCAGCGGAATTTCCATGTCCACAAAAGCCAACGCGCGCAACGCGGCGGGAACAAAATCTTCGCGCTTAACGGTGGACAGCAGGGCCAGAACCTTGGCGTCGAGCACGTCCCAAGGGCGAATTTGTTGCTCAATCATGTTGAAACGGGCTTGTTCGTAGTTCATTCGTTACTCCACAGCGTTCATCTAATCAATTTTTGCAATTTTAACGGTCTGCCGAAGGCGAGATGCCCCACAATTTACGCAGCCATTGCGTCAAATCATCCATATAGCAGTACACGACCGGCACGACGACCAGGGTCAGCACAGACGAGGTGATCACGCCCCCGATCACGGCTTGCCCCATGGGGGCGCGTTGTTCAGAGCCCTCGCTCAGGGCAAAGGCCAAGGGCACCATGCCAAAAATCATGGCCAAGGTGGTCATCAAGATCGGACGCAAACGCACTTTGGCCGCCAGTAACAGGGCTTCGGCCCGGGGCAAACCGGGAACCGGCTGGCCATGTTCGTCCAAGCCGCCTTCGCGGGCGCGGATGGCAAAGTCCACCAGCAAAATGGCGTTCTTGGTGACCAGGCCCATCAGCATCACCACGCCGATGACGGAAAACAGGGACAGGGCCGAGCCAAACATCAGCAGGGCCAGCACCACGCCGATGAGCGTCAGGGGCAGGGAGGTCATCAGCGCCAGCGGCTGGAAGAAGCTCTTGAACTGGCTGGCCAGAATCATGTAGATGAAGATGATGGCCATGAGCAGCGCTGAGAGCGCATAGGCAAACGACTCGGTCATGTTTTTGGTGGAGCCGCTGAATTGGTAGCCATAGCCCGGCGGGAACGCCATCTTCTCCAAAATCTTGCGCAAGTCACCTGAGACTTCCCCGGCGGAGCGGTTGTAGACGTTGGCGTTGATGGCCACTTCACGGGTGAGGTCGCGCCGGTTGATTTGGTTGGGGCCGGTGCCCTGGGTCACCGTGGCCACCTGGTTGAGCCGCACAATGCGCGAGCTGCCGTCGGCGTTGTTGCTCAGCGTGAAGGGGATGCGTTCCAGGTCTTGGGCGGCATCGCGTGTTTCGGGTGCCAGACGCACATTGACGTCATAAGTTTGGTCATCAGGGGCACGCCAGTTGCCCACGGTCTCACCCGCCACCAGAATGCGCAGAGAGGCCGCCATCTGGGCCACGTTGGTGCCCAAATCCGAAGCGGCGTCGCGCTTGATTTGAATGTTCAAGGTGGGCTTGTCCGCCTTCACGCTGGAGTCCAAGTCGACCAGACCGGGCACAGCGCGGGCCTGGTCCATCACGAGTTGGCTCAAGCGCTCGAGCTCTTTGAGGTCCGGGCCTTGCAGAGAAAACTCCACCTGTTTGTTCCCGCCCACCGCGTCAAGCAAGCCCACATGCGTCACCGTCATGCCCGGCACCTGCTGCAAGCGTTGGCGCAACAAGGCAGACATGGTGTCCACACTGCGTGCACGGTCCTTGCGATCGACCAGGCGCACATAGACGCTGGCGTACGTTTTGCCTTGCGCGTTGCCAGTGTTGATGGTGGAGACGGTGTACTTCACCTCGGGGAATTCATGCAGGATGGCTTCGACTTGGCGCGCTTTGGCCTCGGTCACTTCCAGCGACGAACCCATCGGTGTGTAAAAGTTGATGGAGGTTTCAGAGAAATCCGCCTTGGGAACGAATTCGGTGCCCAGCAGCGGCACCATGAAAATACTCAGCACAAAAATGGCAAAGGCCAGCAACAGTGTTTTGAGTTTGTGCACCAGCGACCAGGCCAACAGGCGCTGGTACTGCTCAGACAGCGCGTTGGTGGCGGTGTCAAACCAGCCCGTCACGCGGCCAATCGTTTTGTCGTAGAAATTCACCGGCGCGCCGCGCTTTGCGTGCGTTTCAATGCTGGGGTCGTGCCAGATGCTGGAGAGCATGGGGTCCAGTGTGAAGCTCACAAACATCGAGATCAACACTGCCGCCACGATGGTCACGCCAAATTCGTGAAAGAACTTGCCGATGATGCCGCCCATGAAGCCGATGGGCAAAAACACCGCGACGATGGAGAAGGTGGTCGCCAGCACCGCCAGACCAATTTCCTGCGTGCCGTCCATGGCCGCGTCATAGGGTTTTTTGCCCATTTGTACATGGCGCACGATGTTTTCCCGCACCACGATGGCGTCGTCAATCAGCAAGCCCACGCACAAACTCAAGGCCATGAGCGTGATCATGTTGATGGTGAACCCA
>CANGMW010000031.1 GCA_947454695.1 Comamonadaceae bacterium
GGCTACACCTTACAAATTAACAACCCGGCCTTGCTGGCTGAACTCAGCGGCATCGATGTCGTGGCCGACTTTCGCAGCCGGGACGTGGCCGCCGGTGGACAAGGTGCGCCCTTGGTGCCGATTTTTCACCAGGCCGTCTTTTACGAACCCGGTAAAACGGTGTGTGTGCTCAATATCGGCGGTATTTCTAACTTGTCGGTGTTGCGCGATGACACCGTCATAGGATTTGATTGTGGCCCGGGTAATGCGCTGATGGATGCATGGTGCGTCGCGCATACCGGTCAGGCATTTGATGAAGGCGGCCGCTGGGCCGCCAGTGCGACCATCGACGAAGCACTTTTGCGCGAACTCACCAGTGAGCCGTATTTCAAGTTGACCCCGCCAAAAAGCACCGGTCGCGATCTGTTCAATACGGACTGGCTGAGCAAACACCTGGCGCGCTTTCCCGAACTCTCACCCGCTGTCGTTCAGGCCACGCTGACAGAATTAACCGCGCTAATTTGCGCCCAAGATGTGCTCCGCTATGGTGCCGGTTGTCAGACCTTATCGGTGTGCGGTGGTGGCGCACTCAACACGCATTTGATGCAACGACTTCAGGCACACCTGCCTTCAGTCCAGGTGATCAGTACAGAAGCTTCTGGTTTGCCGCCGCTACAGGTGGAGGCTTGCGCCTTTGCCTGGCTGGCGCGTCAGACGGTTGAGCGCAAAACAGCCTCGCTCCAAAGCGTCACGGGCGCCCGAGGCGCCCGTGTTTTGGGGGGAATCTACCCAGCCAACGCGGGTGGCTAGCAGTTAGAAATCAAACCGAGAACGACGAACCGCAACCGCACGTGGTGGTGGCGTTGGGGTTCTTGATGACGAACTGTGAGCCCTGCAAGTCTTCCTTGTAGTCAATCTCTGCGCCCAGCAGGTATTGATAGCTCATAGCGTCAATCAGCAAAGAGACCCCATTTTTTGTCATGGTGGTGTCGTCTTCGTTCACCACTTCATCAAAGGTGAACCCGTACTGAAAACCGGAGCAACCCCCACCTTGCACAAATACGCGCAATTTCAGGTCGGGGTTACCTTCTTCAGCGATCAAGTCCGCGACCTTGGCCGCCGCGCTGTCAGTAAAGACAATCGGGGCCGGCATGTCCGTTTGAATATTTTCTGCAACAGCGCTCATGGCATTACTCCTGAATAACGAATCAGCAAATACTACAACAAATTACTCAGGAATTCAGGGCTCAGTTATTAGCCGCTAGCTTGAGTGTGGGCTTTACTTCCAAATCCACGGTAATGGGGTGGAGTCGCCCGTCAATGATGGCGCCTTGGTGCATTTCAAGCGCCGTGTAGTAAATGTCACCTTCAATCTTGGCGCGCGGCTGCAGCTCCAGCATCAAGCGCGCATGAACCGGCCCTTTGACTGTGCCATTGATGATCACATGGTCAGCAAACACTTCGCCGGTAACACTGGCAGTTTCGGAGATCACCAAAATGCTGCTGCGCTCTTCGCTGCCTTGGATCGTACCCACCACGGTACCGTCCACGCGTAACCCGTCTGTAAAGACAATAGGGCCATTAATTTGGGTGCCATCGGAGATCAAACTGCGAATCGCGGGCTGTTTTTTCTTATTGAACATGGTGGCTCCTTGTGTGAACTACAACTTGATAGATTGGGTCGCTTTGACCACGGTGCCATCCAGCACCTTGATGCTAATGCCCTTGAGCTGGGTTTGAGGGGGAAGATCAAACACCCCCTCAAAGCGCGAGTATTGTTTGAGCTTGATGCTTTGAGCGCCCCCGGCCAAAGGCGCAGCCCAGGGCTTACCCGACTGGAACCCCGAGAAGGTCACATCCAATCGACCGTTGAATTCAGGCGCGTTTTTCAAAGGTTGAATCACCAACACCTGCCATTTGACTTGGCGGTCGTTGAGCATGTCAGCCTGAATACTCCGAACTGCCAAACCCTGTGTGCCCGCAGTAGGTATGAGCTTCTCGAAAAACCCGAGGTCATCGCGTAATTTCTGGTTTTCGATTTCTTGCTGCTTGATGTGCGCACTCAGGCGCTCTTGCGCAGCCTTTTCGGTGGTCATCAAAATACTGGCCGAATTTGCCTGCGCAATGGCTTTATCGCGCTCATCCTTCACGAAAGCCAACTGGCTTTGAAGTGTTTTGACTTCAACTTGCAAACGCTGCAAGTCCTGCACCTGGGTATCTTCAATGCCGGCAATGTTTTTGCCGAACTCAAACGCCCACAAACCAATGGCTGCACAAAAACCCAGCACGATCGCCACCAAGGCCCAACGCAGAGGCCAAGGCATGGCGCTGCGAACCGCCATGCGCGGGGCACTGATGGTCAGTCGGCGGCGAAGAAGGCGAAATCTCATGAGAAAAGTCTAACAGTCCAATATGAAAAGCCGCCGAAACTTCCATTCCGGCGGCCCATGCAATTGAAACAGCCTGTAGAGGCCCCCAATTAACGCTTGCTGAACTGCTTGCGGCGGCGAGCTGAGTGCAAGCCGACCTTTTTACGTTCCACTTCACGCGCGTCACGCGTGACAAAACCAGCCTGGCTCAGCATAGGTTTGAGCGAAGCGTCGTAATCGATCAGGGCACGGGTGATACCGTGGCGCACAGCACCGGCCTGGCCGGACTCACCGCCACCGGCCACATTGACCATGATGTCAAAGGTTTCGGCGTGGTTGGTCAGCATCAGCGGCTGTTTGCAGATCATGATGGAAGTCTGACGGCCAAAGAATTTTTCAATGTCTTTACCGTTGACAACGATCTGGCCGGAGCCTTTTTTCAGAAACACGCGGGCGACGCTGGATTTGCGACGGCCGGTGCCATTGTTCCATTCACCAATCATCTTGAAGCTCCTTAGATGGCCAACACTTTGGGTTGCTGGGCAGTGTGCGGGTGCTCAGCACCACCGTACACCTTGAGCTTCTTGATCATGGCGTAACCCAGCGGGCCTTTGGGCAGCATGCCCTTGACCGCTTTTTCCAGGGCGCGCCCCGGGTGCTTGGCTTGCATGTCACGGAAGTTCGTGGCCGAAATACCGCCCGGGTAGCCCGAGTGACGGTAGTACACCTTGTCGATCGGCTTGGCGCCGGTCACACGAAGCTGCGATGCGTTGATGACAACAATGAAGTCGCCAGTATCGACGTGAGGCGTGTAAATGGCCTTGTGTTTGCCGCGCAAACGGAGAGCAACTTCGCTGGCTACTCGTCCGAGGACCTTGTCGGTCGCGTCAATCACAAACCACTCGTGCACCACGTCAGCGGGTTTTGCGCTGAAGGTTTTCATGAGTTTTCTCTTGTAAGAGGGTTTGTAAAGCTCTTTTCCACGGTCGGTTTTCCTCTAACGGGAATCTCTTAGGTGGGGTTTTGTCCTCGCCGCGGAGCTATTAAAGCGCTGCGAAGCCTTCCATTGTACAACTTTTCGGCACAAAGGCCAATCAGATCAAGGACTTGGCAAGGGGCGGCCGCCAGCAGGGTACTTTTGATGGTCTTCGATGCAAACCGCCAAACGGGCGTTTTCGGGCTTTTTGCATTCCTCATGGATACACAAAGGCTTGCCGAAAAAGTTGCTGTCCGCACACAACTCCTGGCTCGGTCGAGCCCAATATTTGACCGAGGAAGGGTCAGTCGGGGTCTGGGCCGTCTTTTTAGCGGCTGCCAAAGCGTTTTTCCGGACTGGCGTGGTCTGACTGCTGGGCTCGGGTTCAGGCGTTGAAGACAGCGCCGGGGGAGAGGTCACCGCCACGGGCTCAAACGGCACCGTCAATTTAAACACCCACAAGCCCATGCTCACCAGCACCAACAGCACCAGGCCCAGCCAGGCCAGAGGGGTTCGGACCCGCGCTGCCCGCTTGGACCGGGATTCTGTGGGCCGGGACACTGCCGTCTGAGACCGGGGCCGGGTGGCTTGGCGAATCACGTCCGACAAATCCAGATCCAAATTCTCGGTGGGGAATTGCGTCACCGCCTGGCCGGGCAAGGTCTCCAGGCGTTGGGTCGCGTACTCGATGTTGGAAGCACGCTCCTGGGGCTGCAACAAGGGCTCGCCGAGCTTGTCGCGCCAATCAAATTCGGGCAAATCTCTGGGCTGCTCCAGCTGCATTTGGTCGATGAAGGCCTGCACCGTTTGCGGTCTGTCCTGAGGTTGGATAGCCAAGGCATGGGTCAGGGTGAGCTGCAGTTCTTCTGAATAATGCCGCCCGAAATGAACCGCCAGCGTTTGCGCAATGGCCGGCAATTTGGGCAAACTGTCGCGCACCACACGGGAAGTTGCCGGCAGCGGCGGCTCATTGCGCAAGCAGTAATGCACCACGGCAGCCAAGGAGTACAGGTCTGTCCAGGGCCCTTGGAACAGGTCGTCCGCCTCGGCGTACTGCTCTATGGGGGCGAAATTGACTTTCAGAATCGCGGTGTGCTTGTGCGTTTTGTCGGTGATGGCGCGCCGGGCGGCGCCTAAGTCGAGCAAGACCGGCGGGCCCTGGTCCTGCAAAAAAATATTGTCCGGCGTGACATCACGGTGCATCGTGTGGTTGTCATGGAGCACGCGCAGCGCCTGCAAAATCGACCACATGACCGTGCGCAGCCAAGGTTCAGGTGGCGGCGCCGCCATCAACTGACGGGCCTGCTTGAGCGTCATGCCCGCGTACAGCGGCATGGCCATGTAAGCCGTGTTGTTGCTTTCCCAAAACCGGAAAACCTTGACCAAGGAGGGGTGGTCAAATTGCGCCAGCAGGCGCGCCTCGGCCACAAAGGAGGTCAGGCCCGTCTGATAAGCCGGCTGATCACCCGAGGAGCGGATCACCACGGTGTTGCCGGCTTGTCGCCCCGCGAGCGATGAAGGCATGTACTCTTTGATCGCCACGGGCCGGTGCAAGGAGTGGTCGTAGGCACGGTACACCATGCCGAAACCGCCGACACCCAGCAAACTTTGGATTTCAAACTCTGCAAGCCGGGTGCCAGCTGGCAATGCTTCGGAATGCGCCAACGCAGAATCGATGAATGAAGAAGAGGGCTGGGTCGACATGGCCCGTAATTTTTGCACGGAATACAGCATCCCCGGAATTCATCACGACGACCCCGTTACCATAGGACCATGTTCAGTTACCGCCACGCTTTCCATGCAGGCAACCATGCCGATGTGCTCAAACACACCGTGTTGATGGCTGTTTTGCGCCACCTCACCCAAAAAGACAACGCACTGACCGTGCTGGACACGCACGCCGGCGCCGGTCTGTACCGGCTGGACGGCGACTATGCTCAGACCAGTGGCGAGGCCGCCAACGGCATCGTGCGCTTGGCGCAATGGCAAACGCCGCTCTCGCCCCACAGCCCCGCTCTGGCAAAACTTTTGGCCCCCGGTCTGGCACCGGCACTGGCGGACTACTTGGAGATGGTGAAAGGCTTCAACCAGAGCGGCACGCTGCGTGTGTACCCCGGCTCCCCCTTCATCACACAGCAACTGCTCAACGAGCGTGACAAGCTCAAACTGTTCGAGCTGCACCCCACCGATGCCAAGACGCTGGACGCTAATATGGCCCAGCTGGAGGTCGGCCGCCAAGTCGCTGTGCTGCGCGAAGACGGTTTTGAAGGTTACAAAAAATTCCTGCCGCCACCGGCACGGCGTGCCCTGCTGCTGTGCGACCCGAGCTACGAGATCAAGAGCGACTACCCGCGCGTGGCGGCCATGGCGGGGGATGCACTCAAGCGTTTTGCGACCGGCACTTACATGGTCTGGTACCCCATCATTCCGCGCCCGGAAGCGCATGACTTACCGCGCAAACTCAAGACCTTGGCGACCAAACTGGGCAAAGGCTGGCTCAACGCCAGCCTGACCGTCAAATCGAGCAAGCTGACCACCGACGCGCAAGGTGACACGCAGCGCCCCGGACTTCCCGCCAGTGGCGTGTTCGTCATCAACCCGCCGCACACGCTCAAAGCCAAGCTGCAGGCCGCTTTGCCCCAAATGGCCGGCCTGCTGGCGCAGGATCGCCACGCGGCTTTCGGTTTGGAATCCGGCTCCTGACTGATTAACCAACCGATCGGTCGGTTAATTCGCTATACTGCGGCCCAGCGGTGCAATCCAGCACCCTCCAGCACCTATTGGAGACCGGCATGTATACCCAAGCCCTTGACCTTCCCGAGAACGCGCCCGTCAAAGCCGTGAGCGGCGTCATCGACGACCCGGCCCGTCTGGCCCGGTTTGACAAAACCATGGAAGACGATGGCCGCATCGAGCCCCAGGATTGGATGCCCGAGGCCTATCGCAAAACACTGGTGCGCCAGATCAGCCAGCACGCGCACAGCGAGATCGTGGGCATGCTGCCCGAGGGCAACTGGATTTCCCGCGCGCCCTCGCTCAAACGCAAAGCGATTTTGCTTGCCAAAGTGCAGGACGAAGGCGGTCACGGCCTGTACCTGTACAGCGCCGCCGAAACCCTGGGCACCTCGCGCGACCAGATGGTCGACGCCTTGCACAGCGGGCGTGCCAAATACAGCTCCATCTTCAACTACCCCACGCTCACCTGGGCCGATGTGGGCGTGATCGGCTGGCTGGTCGACGGCGCGGCCATCATGAACCAGATCCCGCTGTGCCGCTGCTCTTACGGTCCGTATGCGCGCGCGATGATCCGCATCTGCAAAGAAGAAAGTTTTCACCAGCGCCAAGGCTATGAAAACCTGCTGACGATGATGCGCGGCACGCCCGCGCAACAGGCCATGGTGCAAGACGCAGTCAACCGCTGGTGGTGGCCGGTGCTGGCCATGTTCGGCCCGCCCGACGCCGACAGCCCCAACAGCGCGCAAGGCATCCGTTGGGGCATCAAGCGCATCAGCAACGACGAATTGCGCCAGCGTTTTGTCGACGCCACCGTGCCGCAAGCCCAAGTGCTGGGTGTGAGCCTGCCCGACCCCGATCTGCGCTGGAATGAAGAACATCAGCAGCACAACTACGGCGCCATCGACTGGGACGAATTCTGGGCCACCGTCAACGGCAACGGCCCGTGCAACAAAGAACGCCTGGCCACCCGGGTCAAAGCCCACGCCCAGGGCCAGTGGGTGCGTGACGCCGCGCTGGCGCACGCCGAGAAACAACGCCAACGCGCCATGAAGGAGGCCGCATGACCCACCCCGCCAACCCCCTCGCCGACAAAGCCGTGGCCGGCGCAGGCCACGAATGGCCGCTGTGGGAAGTTTTTGTCCGCTCCAAACAAGGTCTGGAGCACAAACACTGCGGCAGCTTGCACGCCGCCGATGCCACACAAGCCTTGCAAATGGCCCGTGATGTGTACACCCGACGCCAAGAGGGCGTGAGCCTGTGGGTGGTGCCGTCCAACGCCATCACCGCCAGTGCACCCGAGAACAAGGACGAACTCTTTGAGCCCATGGCCGACAAGATTTACCGTCACCCCACCTTCTATGACATCCCCGATGAAGTGGGGCACATGTGATGGCCGCAGCGATTGACGATCTCCTGCATCTGGCCGACAACGCTTTGGTGCTGGGCCAACGCAATGCCGAGTGGTGTGGCCATGGCCCGGTGCTGGAAGAAGACATCGCGCTGGCCAACGTCAGCCTGGACCTCATCGGCCAGGCACGCTTGCTCTACCAGCACATTGCCACTTTGCTCAATGAGACACCTGCCTTGGCCAGCAGCTGCAAAGCCCTGACAGGCATGCAGGTCAACGGCTCTTGGACCGAAGACCTGCTGGCTTACTTTCGCAATGCCGACGGCTTTCGCAACTACACGCTGCTGGAACTGCCGCATTTCCCCAGTGCCACCGGCGTCTTGGCCGGCACGACCAGCGCCGAGCGCGACTTTGCCACCACCATCGTGCGCAACTTTTTGTACAGCGCGCTCATGCTGCTGGTGTGGGACACCTTGTCCCACGCAGAGGACGCCGAGCTGGCGGCCATCGCCGCCAAGTCGGCGAAAGAAAACCTCTACCACCTGCGCCACAGCCGCGACTGGTTGGTTCGCATGGGCGACGGCACGGCAGAGTCGCATCAGCGTGCACAAGCCGCCCTGAACCACCTCATGCCTTACACGCAAGAGTTCTGGGCCGGCGCCCCGGCCCACATCGCCGAATTGCAAACGCGCTGGAACGAACTGGTGGACGACGCCTTGCTAGAGGCCACCTTGCAGCGCCCGCAAGCCAAAGGTCATGTAGCGGGCGGCAAACAGGGCCTGCACTCGGAGCACCTGAGCTATTTGCTGGGCGAGATGCAAAGCCTGGCCCGGCAACACCCCGGAGCGACTTGGTGAATCTGGCGCAAATCGAAGCGCTGCTCGATGCGATTCCTGATCCGGAAATCCCGGTGGTCAGCATCCGCGAACTGGGCATTCTGCGCGACATCCGCTTCGCAGCGGGCGCCCTTGAAATCGTCATCACCCCCACCTACAGCGGCTGCCCGGCCATGGGGCAGATTGAAGACGATATCCATGCCTTGCTGGCGCAACACGGTCTGAAGGCCAAGGTGCGCCGTCAACTGGCACCGGCCTGGACCACCGACTGGATGACGCCGCAGGCCCAGGACAAACTTCGCCAATACGGCATTGCGCCCCCGCACAGCACGCCAGCGCAAGAACAGGTGCTGCGCTTCGCCCCCAAAGCGGCGGCAACCAAGCCGGTGGCCTGCCCGCATTGCGGCTCCGAGAACACCACCGAAACCTCGCACTTCGGCTCCACCGCCTGCAAGGCCTTGTACAAATGCCTGAGCTGTCGCGAGCCTTTTGATTACTTCAAACCCTACTGAGTGTCACGATGTCGATTCCTCAATTCCATTCCTTGACGGTTCAACGCGTCACGCCGCAAGCCGCAGGCGCCGTGTCGGTGACGCTGGCCGTGCCGCACGACTTGCGCGCGCGTTTTGACTTCAAGCCGGGGCAGTTCTTAACGCTGCGCGCCAGCATCGACGGCCAGCCGGTGCGTCGCAGCTATTCCATCTGCAGCAGCACGCAACTGCTGGCGGATGCCCAGGCCATTGAGGTGGGCATCAAACCGGTGACCGGCGGGGTTTTCTCCAACTGGGCTTGCCAAAGCCTGCAAGTCGGCCACACCTTGGATGTGATGCCGCCTGATGGCCGGTTTTGCTCACGCTTGCCCTCGGGCACGGGCGCGCATCGGGTGGGATTTGCGGCAGGTTCGGGCATCACGCCCATCTTGTCCATGATTGAAAGCGGCCTGCGCACCGACCCGAGCGCGCGCTTCACGCTGGTCTACGGCAACCAGAAGGTGGACAGCATCCTCTTCAACGAACGCTTGCAAGACCTCAAGGACAGTTACC
The DNA here is from genome assembly GCA_947454695.1 of Comamonadaceae bacterium. Classification (GTDB taxonomy): domain Bacteria; phylum Pseudomonadota; class Gammaproteobacteria; order Burkholderiales; family Burkholderiaceae_C; genus CANGMW01. The sequence continues at coordinate 9,288 of CANGMW010000031.1, forward strand.
CGGCGCGGCTCTCGCTCATCCATGTGCTCTCGCGCCAGTCGCAGGACGTGCCATTGCTCAACGGCCGCCTGGATGCCGCCAAAGTGACCGAGCTGCTCCAGACCTTGCTGCCGGTGGCCGATATCGACGAGGTGTTTATTTGCGGACCCGAAGGCATGATCGACAGCACCGAGCAAACGCTGCTGGCCGCCGGCCTGGCCAAAGAGAAAATTCACACCGAGCGCTTTGTCAGTGCAGGCTCGACTGCACCCAGCAGCCCACGGGTGGCCAACACCGCGGCTGCTTCAGCCCCCAGCGAAGCAGCGCCGGTGGCCTTGGATGTGGTGATCGATGGCAAAACCCACAGCATGGGCATGCAGACCTCCGACAAATTGCTGGACGTCGCGCTGGCCGCCGGTCTGGACCTGCCTTATTCGTGCAAAGGCGGCGTGTGCTGCACCTGCCGCGGCCGCATTCTGGAAGGCCGTGTGGCCATGGAGAAAAACTTCACGCTGGAAAAATGGGAAGTGGACAAGGGCTTTGTGCTGACCTGCCAGGCACGCCCCCTCACGCCGCGCGTGGTGGTCAGCTACGACGAACGCTGATCACAGCAGCGCCAGGCGGCTGCAAATTTCCAGCGTGGCCGCACTCTGGTTCATGCTGTAGAAGTGCAGGGCCGGTGCGCCACCGGCGCGCAGCTGTTCGCACAAATCCGTCACCACATCCAAACCGAAGGCTTTGATCGATGCGGTGTCGTCGCCAAAGCTTTGCAAACGCAGGCGAATCCAGCGCGGGATCTCGGCGCCACAGGCATCGCTGAAGCGCATGAGCTGCGTGGAGCTGGTGATGGGCATGATGCCCGGCACGATCGGCACGCGCACACCCAGCGCATCGGTTTCTTCGACAAAACGGAAATACGCATCCGAGTTGTAGAAGTACTGCGTGATGGCACCATCCGCCCCGGCCTGTACCTTCGCGGCAAACGCTTGTACATCGGACGCGGGTGACTTGGCTTGCGGGTGCACTTCCGGGTAGGCGGCCACTTCAATGTGGAAGTCATCGCCCGTCTCCGCGCGGATGAAACGCACCAGGTCGCTGGCGTACTGGAACTCGCTGCCCGAGCCATAGCCGCTGGGCAAATCACCACGTAAGGTCACCAAACGCTTGACGCCCATGGCCTTGAGGGAGGCGAGCTGTTCGCGCACAGTGGCTTGGCTCGCGCCAATGCAGGAAATATGGGACGCCGCCGCACGGCCTTCGGCCAGGATTTCGCGCACGGCATTGAACGTGCCTTCCTGCGTGGAGCCGCCCGCACCAAAGGTCACCGAGCAGTATTCGGGCTTGAGGGCATAGAGTTCCTGGCGCACCTTGCGCAATTTGTCGGCGCCCTCAGGCGTCTTGGGCGGAAAAAATTCAACGCTGACAGGGAATCGGGCTTTCGACGTCATGGGAATCTGCCTTATTTCACGGCATGAATGAAAAACTCTCGGTTGCCATCGCCGCCCTCAATGGCGGAATCAAACCAGTCCTGCACCGAGAGGTCCAAGGCAGAACAGGCATCGCGCAAGCGCTGCTCGATCAGAGGGTACAGCGAGGCATCACGCACAATGCCGCCCTTGCCCACCTGGCCGGGCTGCAACTCAAATTGCGGCTTGACCAGCATCAGCAAGTGCCCCCCGGACTTGAGCAACGGCACGACCGCCGGCAAGACCAGCGTTTGGGAAATGAAGGACAAGTCGCCCACCAAGACATCAAAGCCGGTGGTGAGCGCCTCGTCTTCTTCCAATACCAAGGCCAAGGCTTCGGGGTCGCGGGCATTGACCTTCTCCACACACAGCACGCGTGCATCATCACGCAAGCTGGCATGCAGTTGCCCCTGCCCGACATCCACGCCCACCACGCGGGTCGCACCGGCTTGCAGCAGACAGTCGGTGAAGCCACCGGTGGACTGGCCCACATCCAGACAAGTTTTGCCTTGAATAGACAGCCGGGTGCGCGCCAGGGCCGCTTCGAGCTTGAGCCCGCCGCGCGACACATAGCGTGCTTCGGCATCATCAAGTAAGCGGACCTGCGCATCGTCGGGCACCTCGTCGCCGTTTTTCATGACGCGTTTCCACGCCTGGCCTTGCAGCCACTCCACCCCGCCCGCGATCAGGCGCTGGGCCTGAGAGCGGGTACTGGCGAGCTGGCGGTGCACCAGCAGTTGGTCAATGCGCATCCGGGCGCGATCAGTAGCGGTAGGTGTCGGCTTTGTACGGGCCGGCCTTGCTCACGCCAATGTAAGCAGCTTGCTCGCTGGTCAACTCCGAGAGCATGGCGCCGACTTTTTTCAGGTGCAGGCGCGCCACTTTTTCATCCAGGTGTTTGGGCAAGACATAGACCTTGCCGGCCTTGTACTCTTTGGTCTTGGTGAAGAGCTCAATCTGCGCGATGGTCTGATTGGCAAAGCTCGAGGACATCACAAAGCTGGGGTGGCCCGTGCCGCAACCCAGGTTCACCAGCCGGCCTTTGGCCAACAGGATGATGCGCTTGGACGGCTGCTTGCCTTTGGCGGGGAAGATCACATGGTCGACTTGCGGCTTGATTTCTTCCCACTTGAGTTTTTCCAGCGACACGACATCGATCTCGTTGTCAAAGTGGCCGATGTTGCAAACAATGGCCTGGTCTTTCATGGCGTTCATGTGCTTGTAGGTGATGACGTTTTTGTTGCCGGTGGCGGTCACAAAAATATCGGCCTTGTCAGCGGCGTATTCCATGGTCACGACCTTGTAGCCTTCCATGGCGGCTTGCAGCGCGTTGATCGGGTCGATCTCGGTCACCCACACTTGGGCAGACAGTGCGCGCAGTGCCTGGGCCGAGCCCTTGCCCACGTCGCCGTAACCGGCCACCACGGCCACTTTGCCGGCCACCATCACGTCGGTGGCGCGTTTGATCGCATCCACCAGTGATTCGCGGCAGCCGTACAGGTTGTCAAACTTGCTCTTGGTCACCGAGTCGTTCACGTTGATGGCACGGAAGGCCAGCTGACCCTTGGCCGACATTTCGTTCAAGCGCAGCACGCCGGTGGTGGTCTCTTCGGTCACGCCAATGATTTTCTTCAGGCGACGGCTGTACCAGGTCGGGTCCTGCTTGAGCTTGGCACGGATGCTGTTGAAGAGGCAAATCTCTTCTTCGCTGGACGGCTTGGCCAGGACCTTGATGTCTTTCTCGGCGCGCGCGCCCAGGTGCATGAGCAGCGTGGCGTCGCCACCGTCGTCCAGAATCATGTTCGGGCCTTCGGTTTTGCTGCCCTTGGGGCCGAATTCAAAAATGCGGTGGGTGAATTCCCAGTAATCGGTCAGGTTCTCGCCCTTGTAGGCAAACACCGGCGTGCCCTTGGCGACCAGCGCCGCAGCGGCATGGTCTTGGGTGGAGAAGATGTTGCAGGACGCCCAACGCACATCTGCGCCGAGCTTTTGCAAGGTTTCCACCAGCACGGCGGTCTGGATGGTCATGTGCAGCGAGCCGGTGATGCGCGCGCCTTTAAGGGGCTTGGAACGGGCGAACTCGTCGCGGATGGCCATCAGGCCGGGCATTTCGGTTTCGGCAATCGCAATTTCCTTGCGACCCCACTGGGCCAGGCTCAAATCGGCAATGCGGAAATCTTCGTTTTTGGGGGCTTTAGACACAACGCTCACGGTGAACTCCAAACAATCAATTGAATGAAAGCCACTGCGCTGTGGAGCGGAACCGCTTGAGGGAGACTCACGCCACAGACCAGTGGGTGAGCGTCGTTGGGGATGAAGTGTCCGAGCCTCGTTCACACATGGGTGAACTGCAACGCTCCTCGGATGGGGAAATTATAAAGCCTTGCGCCTTCATGTTGATGGCCTCTGCAAGGAGGCAGAGGCCATCATGGGGGTAATGCTGAGCATGGAATGCTCAACAGGGCGCGTTCAACGCGGGTTGGCCATCAGGTGCTTGGCCAGTGCGTGGTACGCCGGCAAAGAGGTCGGGTCGTTGAAGGCATTGGCCGGCATCGGGAAGGACGCGTAGCGGGCAATCACCATCTCGGCCTTGGGGTCAATGTAGATGGCTTGGCCGTGCACGCCGCGCGCAGCAAACGCGCCGTGCTCGTTATGGCTGACCCACCACATATTGCGGTAGCTCCAGCCCGGCAAGCTGGCATAGCCAGCGGCCTGGAACGCGGCTTTGTCGCCCCCTTTGCGGATGTCGTCGATCACGGCCTTGGGCAAAATCTGCTGGCCGTTGAAGCGGCCCTCGTTGCGCATCATCTCGCCAAAGCGGGCCAGATCGCGCAGGCCGGTGTTCAAGCCACCGCCGGCAAACTCATTGCCCACCGAGTCCACATTGAAATAAGCGTCCTGCTCCATGCCGAGCTTGCTCCAGACGCGCTCCGAGAGGTTCTGGCCGATGCTCTTGCCCGTCACGCGGCGGATCACCCAGCCCAGGGCGTCGGAGTTGACGGTTTTGTAGGCGAAGTTGCCACCATGCTCACCTTCTTTTTGCACCGTCTGCAAAAACTCATAAAAGGTCTGCGGCCCCTGGTAGCCCGGCGGGCGCGGCAACACGCCACCGGCGCGCACATGGTCCCAGATCTCGGCCTTGGGGTCGGCATAGTTTTCGCTGTATTTCAGGCCGGTGCGCATGTCAAGCAACTGGCGCACGGTGGCATCGCCAAACGCGGTGTTCTTCAATTCGGGCACGTACTGCGCCACCTTGGCGTTTTCATCCAGCTTGCCTTCAGCCACCAGCGCTTGACCAATCGTGCCGAAGAAGGACTTGGTGACCGACATCGCAATGTGTTGTCCCTCTTGCGAGAGGGCACCGCCGTATTTCTCGTACACGATGCGGCCTTTGTGCAGCACCACCACGCCGTCGGTGTAGTTGGCATTGAAGGCTTGACCCCAGGTCATGGGTTCGGTCTTGCCCAAGGGCGTGAAGGTGACGGCGTCCAGATCCGTGCGCTCGGCGCGGGGCAGCACCGAAGGGGCACCCAAGCCGCGCGACACATTGGTCGACGGGCCGAGTTGGCGGTAGTTGGAAAACGACCAGCGGAACTGCGGGAACTTGTAGGA
>CANGMW010000032.1 GCA_947454695.1 Comamonadaceae bacterium
ATTCCCCGATACGGATTGTTGGTTTTATTGAGCGCAACTATTGTTATTGGCCTGTGGTTTGTGTGGTTAGGGACCTCGTACGATGAGCTGGAAGCTGAGCAAGCCACTGAACTGAAGTTGCGCGAAGACTATAAGAACAAGCTTGGCAAAGCGATCAACTTAGATGCCCTGATTAAAGAAAGAGAACAAGTTTTGCTCTACGTCACGCAATTGGAGCGTCAGTTGCCCAGTAAAGCAGAGATGGATGCTTTGCTGTCAGATGTCAATCAGGCCGGCATTGGCCGCTCATTGCAGTTCGAGTTGTTTAGACCTGGCCAAGTGGCCGTGAGTGAATATTATGCTGAGTTGCCCATAGCTATTCGTGTGACCGGTCGCTTCCATGACATGGGCTCGTTTGCCTCCGACATTGCAAATCTGTCGCGTATTGTCACGCTCAACAACATGAGCATTGTCCCGTTCAAGGAAAAAGACGGTCTGTTGTCCTTGGATGCGACAGCTAAAACATTCCGCTATCTTGATCCGGAAGAAATAGCTGCGCAGCGCAAAGCTTCTGGTGGTAAAGGCGGCAAAAAATGAACAGCCTACGCCGTTTCATCGGGCTCGCCTTGTTGCTTGTGCTCGCCGCCTGCGGCGCATCAGGAGAGGATGAACTGCAAGCTTGGATGAATGAGCAGCGTGATCAACTCAAACCCCATGTGACGCCGGTTGAAGCACCTAAAAAATTCACACCTGAGCCCTATGAAGAGTTGAACGCGACGGAACCCTTCAGCAAGGATAAGTTGCTTCTCGTCTACAAACGCGACCTCACCCAAGCCAAGAACAGCGCTTTATTAGCCCCTGAGTTGACCCGCAGAAAAGAGGCTCTGGAAGCCATCCCTTTGGACAATATGGCCATGGTGGGCTTCATGTTCAAAGATGGGCAACCAGTTGCATTAATTAAGATTGCTAACCAGCTCAACAGGGTGCGGGTGGGAAACTACTTGGGGCAGAGTTATGGTCGGGTGGTGAGCATTAGCGAGTCGGCGTTGGTGCTGCGAGAAATTGCGCAAGACGCGACCGGTGAGTGGAGAGAGCGAACCACCTCACTGCAACTGCAAGAGGTATCGAAATGAAGCGCTACAACATGTCTTGGACTTATTTCAATCTGGTCTTGGCAAGCTGCTTAATCTTCTTGGCCGGAATCGCCAATGTTAAAGCTCAGCCTTTGGCTGTTGCGGGAGAATCAGCACAACCTCAAGCCGAAGTCACCAGACCCAGTATCGAGTCGATTAAAGGTGCAGTGCAGTCGGGAGCAGAAGTGCTTCGGGTCGATCTGACACAAGCATTAACGGACGTTCCTCAAGGTTTTTCGATCAAGACCCCTGCGAGGATTGTGCTGGACTTACCCGGGGTTGTGAGTTCATTGGGTCGATCTGCGCTAGACATTAACCAAGGCAATATGGTTTCGGTGAGTGTGGTTCAGTCGGGCGAACGCAGTCGATTGGTCTTGAACTTAAAGCAAGCGACCAATTACATGGCTCACTTAGAAGGCAAGGCATTGCTGGTGGTATTGGAGCCAGTGGTATCTCAGACGTTAGAAGCAGGTGCGCCCACTGTTTTCGCCGAAAACAAGAACCGCAATATCGCCCCCATCAAAGATATTGACTTTCGCACGGGGGTCAATGGCTCTGGGCGGGTGGTGGTGAACCTTCCAAACAATCAAGTTGGCGTGGATATCCGACAACGAGGGCAGACCTTGGTGGTTGAATTCATGAAATCCACCTTACCTGAAGGCTTGAAACGACGCTTAGATGTCACAGATTTTGGAACACCTGTGCAAAGCGTGACCACCTTTCAGGTGGGCGACCGCGTGCGCATGCTAATTGAGCCCAAAGGGAATTGGGAGCACAGTGCATATCAAAGCGATGACCAGTTTGTCGTTGAGGTCAAGCAAACCAAGGTGGATCCTGCCAAGCTAACGCCGGGCGTGGGTTACTCGGGGGAAAAGATGTCGCTCAATTTCCAAAATATTGAAATCCGTACCCTGTTACAGGTATTTTCAGAGCACACAGGTTTCAATATCGTCACGTCCGATTCGGTAGTAGGCAATGTCACGCTTCGATTGCAAGATGTGCCTTGGGACCAAGCCTTGGAAATTGTTCTTCAATCCAAGGGGCTGGGCGTGCGCAAATCTGGAAACGTCATGTGGATCGCCCCTAAGGATGAGATCATCGCCAAGGAAAAATTGGAACGTGAATCCAATGTTGCACTGGAAAACCTTGAGCCATTGCGAACTCAATCATTTGTTCTCAATTACGCAAAAGCCGCCGACCTTCTCAAAGTGTTAACCGGCCAGGGTGCTGGTGGTGCAGGTGGCGGTGTGCCCAGTGCCGCACCTGGCACGGCTGCTCCAAGGCTACTGAGTCCTCGCGGCAGTGCGATTTCGGATTCGAGAACAAACCAATTGTTCGTGACTGATGTCAGCAGCCGTCTTGAAGCCATTCAGGAATTGATCTCCAAGACGGACATCGCTATCCGGCAGGTGTTGATCGAAGCCAGAATCGTAGAAGCATCGGATTCATTTAGCCGTTCATTAGGTGTTCGTTTAGGAGGTGGTGGCAATGCGGTGGATGCTGCTACCACTCAAGGGGGTATTCAATTTGGCCCGAGCTATGCAGCGGGCAGTGTTGGAGCAGGTCCAGGCTCCTTTGTGAATTTGCCTGCGTCCGGGGCGACCGGCACGTTTGCGGTGTCCATTTTTGGTGAAGGGGCTGCTCGCTTTTTGAATCTGGAAATTTCAGCCATGGAAGCCGATGGCAAAGGCAAAATCGTCTCTAGTCCCCGCGTAGTGACAGCGGACAAAGTCTCAGCTGTCATTGAGCAAGGTACAGAGTTGCCTTATCAGGTCGCCTCAGCCAGCGGCGCTACCTCAATTGCTTTCAGGAAAGCCAATTTGAAACTTGAGGTCACTCCACAAATCACGCCTGAAGGCAACGTGATTTTGGAACTGGACATCAACAAAGACTCGGTGGGCCAGTTGACGACAGCGGGTTATGCCATCGACACCAAACACGTGAAGACACAAGTGCTGGTCGAAAATGGTGGCACTGTGGTGATTGGTGGCATCTTCACTTCAATTGAGACCAATAACGAATCCAAAATCCCTTTCCTCGGGGACATTCCCATTCTGGGTAATTTGTTCAAGGGCAGTACGCGCAGCAGCGACAAGAAAGAACTGCTGGTATTCATTACGCCTAAAATGATTTCCGACAAAGCCGCAGTGCGCTGATAGCCATTGCTCACTTCTTCTACTTTGACTGCGAATTTTGATCATCAGTTTGGTAGGTCTGCCGGGTTCTGGTAAATCGACGGTCGGGCGACAGCTCGCCCGTCGACTTCAGCTGCCTTTTGTGGATTCCGATCACCGTATTGAGTCCCGGCTGGGATGTCCGATTCGCGAATATTTCGAGCGCGAAGGCGAAGAAAAATTCCGCGATATCGAACAGCAAGCTATTGAAGAGTTGACGACAAACGCGCAAGGAATCCTATCGACCGGTGGTGGTGTGGTGCTAAGAGAAGCCAATAGAAACCGCTTGCGTGAATGTAGCCATGTCGTGTACCTCAAGTCTTCGCCTGAAGAATTGATCCATCGTTTACGGCACGACAACAGCCGTCCTTTGCTGCAGGTTGCCGATCCGCTGTCACGCTTGCGAGACCTCTATGCTGTGCGAGATCCTCTGTATCAATCGGTGGCTCATTTTGTGATTGAAACAGGCAGGCCCTCGGTCGCGACCCTGACCAATATGATCATCATGCAACTCGAACTCGCCGGCGTCTTGCCGTCTGCCTGATTCCAGCCCCAGCTAAAACCCATCCAGTGCCCTAAACTGTAGGGTTATGGAACTCTCAAAAGCAAGCGCAATCTCAAGCGCGACCCAAGTTGGTATCGCCTTAGGCGACCGAAGTTACCCTATTTTGATCGGGCCGTCGCTGCTTCAAAGCAGTTCATCGTGGCAAGGCTTGCCCAAAGCCACCCAGGCGTTGATCGTGTCCAACACCACGGTGGCCCCTTTGTACGCGGATGCGCTCAAAAGCGCTTTGCAGTCGCTCTATGCGCAAGTCCATGTTCTGGCTTTGCCCGATGGCGAGCAGTACAAGACCTGGGAAACTTTGAATTTGATATTTGATGCCCTGCTGTCGCATCAGTGCGATCGCAAGACGGTGTTGTTTGCTTTAGGCGGGGGTGTCGTGGGGGATATGACCGGCTTTGCGGCGGCGAGCTACATGCGGGGGGTGCCTTTTGTTCAAGTGCCCACGACCCTCTTGGCACAAGTGGACTCGTCGGTGGGGGGCAAGACCGCGATCAACCATCCCTTGGGCAAGAACATGGTCGGGGCGTTTTACCAGCCGCATCGCGTGGTGTGTGATCTGTCCACCCTCAAAACCCTGCCCGAACGCGAACTCAGCGCTGGGCTGGCGGAGATCATCAAGTACGGCCCCATAGCTGACATGGATTTTTTGGCCTGGATTGAGGCGAACCTGAGCGCTTTGCTGCAGCGTGATCCGTTGGCACTTTCATTCGCGGTGAAAAGAAGCTGTGAAATCAAAGCCCATGTCGTTGGTCAGGACGAACGCGAGTCCGGCGTGCGGGCGATTTTGAATTTTGGCCATACTTTCGGGCATGCGATTGAAGCGGGCATGGGCTATGGCGCTTGGTTGCATGGGGAGGCGGTGGGGTGCGGCATGGTGATGGCTTGCGAATTAAGCCATCGATTGGGTCTGGTGGACGCAGCTTTCGTGAAAGGACTCAAGCAGGTGATTCAAACAGCGGGACTGCCGGTGGTCAGCCCCATCTTGTCCAAGGAGGACAACGCCGGGCGCTATTTGGAGCTGATGCAAGTCGACAAGAAAACCGAGGGCGGCGAATTGCGCTTTGTGCTGATCGATGGCCCCGGCCGTGCTGCGGTGCGGTCTGTGGACACCACTCTGGTGCGCCAAGTGGTGGATGCCTGCTGTGCTTAAGCAGTTGCAGGTCATGCGCCGCGCGCATTCTTGGGTTTGATTCCGTTGTGGTCATGACACTTGCCGCCTATGCTTGTGACCCGGCCCAGAGCCGCGGTCGGCGCTATGCCGAGCCGCCAGCGCCCACGCGCACCGAGTTCCAACGCGATCGGGACCGTATCGTTCACTCCACCGCCTTTCGCCGCTTGGTCTACAAGACGCAGGTATTTCTGAACCATGAAGGCGACCTGTTTCGTACCCGCATGACGCACTCGTTGGAAGTGGCGCAGTTGGGACGATCCATCGCCCGCTCTCTGGGCTTGAACGAGGATCTGGTGGAGGCGATTGCCTTGGCCCATGACTTGGGGCACACCCCATTCGGCCACGCCGGCCAGGACGCGTTGCACGAGTGCATGGCGCAGTACGGCGGGTTTGAACATAACCTGCAAAGCCTGCGCGTGGTGGATCAACTGGAAGAGCGCTACCCCTTGTTTGATGGCTTGAACCTGACATTTGAGACCCGCGAAGGCATTCTCAAGCATTGCTCGCGTAAGAATGCCCAGCAGCTCGAGGCTTTTGAGCAGGGGGGTATTGCTGCGCGGTTTTTGAACCACACGCAGCCCAGTCTGGAAGCGCAGTTGTGTAATCTGGCCGACGAAATTGCCTACAACGCCCACGACATCGACGACGGCGTGCGCTCGGGGCTCATCACCTTAGACCAGCTGCAAGCCGTGGCCTTGTTTGATGATTTGCGCCGGCAGACGCTGGCTGAGCATGCGCATCTGGCGGACATCGGACAAAGCCGTCGCCTTCTGTATGAGGTCATTCGCCGCATGCTCAGCCAACAGGTTTACGACGTGATCCAGGCCACATCCGTTAAGTTGCAGCACAGCCAGCCCCATTCGGCCGAGGCCGCTCGCCACTTGCCCCCGCAAGTGTCGTTCAGCTTGACGATGCAAGGCCGATCAGCGGAACTCAAAAAATTCCTGCTCGACAATTTGTACCGCCATCCCCAGGTCGTGCACACCATGTCGCAAGCCAAGCAGGTCATCCGGGACTTGTTCGAGGTTTACTGCGCAAAGCCCGATGAACTGCAGGCCGGCTTTGCGGAGCAAATCCGCTCGGCCAAAACCGCTGCGGATCCCACTGCGGTTTTAACCCGCGTGGTAGCGGATTACATCGCCGGCATGACCGATCGTTTCGCTTCGCGTGAGCACGAACGCCTGACCGGCAGAAAGTTGCTGGCACCTTGAAAGCCAATCCCGCCTACCTTGTCATATTGGCCGGCGTGTCCGCTGCGCTGCATGTCGGTAAGCTATCTCCTGCCTTGCCCATTCTGCGGGAAAGCTTGGGCGTGAGCCTGATGCAAGCAGGGTTTTTGCTGTCGCTGGTTCAGCTCTGTGGCATGTTGCTGGGTTTGGTTGTAGGCGGCGCGGCCGATGGCTGGGGGCTGCGGCGCACGCTGGTCACCGGTTTGCTTTTGCTCGGTATGGCTTCCTGCTTGGGTGCACTGGCCCCCGATGCGAACACCTTGCTGTGCACACGTGCGCTCGAGGGACTGGGATTTCTGCTGGTGATCATGCCCGCTCCAAGTCTGATGCGACAGTTGGTTGAGCCACAGCGACTGAGCAAAATGATGGGCATGTGGGGCACTTTCATGCCCCTGGGCACCGGGCTGGCCTTGTTATGCGGCCCTTTGGTGATCGCCACCATCGATTGGCAAGGTTGGTGGTGGGCCTTGTCGGGTTTGAGCTTTGTGATGGCCTTCTGGATCTGGCGACGCGTTCCAAGCGATGGCGCTCATACCCCTGCTGCGAACTTGGACACACATGACTTAGCGGCGCAGCACTGGCGCGGTCGCTTGATGCTCACCCTGCGCTCGCCCGGCCCCTGGCTGGTGGCCTTGAGTTTTGCGGTGTACTCGGCTCAGTGGCTGGCGGTGATCGGTTTCCTGCCCGTGATCTATGCACAGGCAGGCTTTGCAGCCACCTCCACCGCCCTCCTGACCTCCGTGGTGGCGGCGGTGAACATGCTGGGCAATATCGCGTCGGGTCGCTTGCTCAGCCGCGGCATGGCAGCGCACCATTTGCTTTATGTGGGCTGCACGGTGATGGGTCTGGGCGCCTGTCTGGCTTTTCAAGAAGGCGGGGTGCGCTGGCTGTTGGGTGATGCCGAGGCTACTGTGCGCTTTCTGGCCGTGTTGATGTTTTCTATGGTCGGGGGTGTGATCCCCGGCACCTTGTTCACCTTGGCCGTGCGGCTGGCGCCCACCCCGAAAACCGTGTCCACCACCGTGGGCTGGATGCAGCAATGGTCTGCCACCGGCCAGTTCCTGGGACCACCTTTGGTCGCCTGGGTGGCTGCCGGGGTGGGCGACTGGCATCTGACCTGGCTGGTGACCGGGGCCTGTGCACTGGCCGGTCTTTTTCTGGCGCGTCAGATTGGACGTAGGATGCGCGGATGACTGCACCTACCCCGCTTGAAATTGAATCGCAAGTGATCCAGGACACCGTTGGCTGGCTGGAGCGTGCTGTGATTGGTTTGAATTTGTGCCCGTTTGCCAAAGCCGTGCATGTCAAACAACAAATCCACTATGCCGTGTGCCTGAGCGATCAGGCCCGCGATGTACTGGCGCTTTTGCGCCAGGAACTGCTGAGCTTGGTGCAGACGCCGCCCGATCAACGTGACACCACGTTGCTGATGGTGCCTTTGGGCTTTCAAGATTTTCTGGACTTCAATGATTTTCTGGGCGATGCGGATCGGGTACTGCGCGATCTCGACTTAGAGGGCGAGATTCAAATCGCCAGCTTTCACCCTGCCTACCAGTTTGCCGATGCGCAGGCGGGCGATGTGTCCAACTGCAGCAACCGCTCGCCTTATCCCACCTTGCACCTGATTCGTGAAGCCAGCATTGACCGTGCGGTAAAAGCCTTTGCGGATGCCCACGACATTTACGAGAAAAACATCCAAACCCTCAAGTCGATGGGCCAGCCCGGTTGGGCGGCCTTGGACGTGGGCCCGCACCTTGACCTGTCTGATTCGCCCCAGCCCATGCTGTCATGACCCAGTCTGCCAAGCCCCATCGCCAGCAGAAGACGCCCGCGCGGGCATCCGCCGGCACTGCGCATGATTTGGCCGATGAGATCCGGCCAGGCCAGTCCATTGAGCTGCTCAAGGCACTGCATATCCTCACGCGTGAGGGGCGGCTCAATCAGGACTCGCGCCGCAAACTCAAGCAGGTCTACCACCTCTACCAATTCATTGAGAAGTTGTTGCTGGACTTGCAAGCGCAATCCCCTGCCGATGCACCTGCGCTGACCATGGCCGACCACGGTGCCGGCAAGTCTTACCTGGGCTTCATCATCTACGACCTGTTTTTCAAACAGCGCACGAGCGGCCACATCTATGGCATCGAGACCCGGCCCGAGCTGGTTGAGCAGTCCCAACAGCTGGCGCAACATTTGGGGTTTGAGCGGATGTCGTTCCTGAACCTGAGTGTCGCGCAGGCCACGCAATCGCAAGCTTTGCCAGAACGCATCGATGTGGTCACCGCCTTGCATGCCTGCGACACCGCCACCGACGACGCCATCGCCTTTGGTCTGCAAAAGCAGGCGCGCTACATGGTGCTGGTGCCTTGTTGCCAGGCCGAAATGGCGCGCGCGCTCAACGCCAGCAAAGCCTTGTCTTTGTCGCGCACCCCATTGGCCGAGTTGTGGCGCCATCCCTTGCACACGCGTGAGATGGGTAGCCAGATGACCAATGTGCTGCGCTGTCTGTTGCTCGAAGCCTGGGGTTACCAGGTCTCAGTGACCGAGTTGGTGGGCTGGGAGCACAGCATGAAAAACGAGCTGATCATTGCCCGTTACACCGGTCACAAAAAGCGTGCCTCGGCGCAGCGCTTGCAGGCCATCCTGGCCGAGTTTGGTGTGGCCGGGCACTTGGCCGAGCGATTCCCGCTGCCGGCAGAGCCTATCAGCAACTGAGTCCGCGCATGGCCCGTCTTCCCCGATTGAGTCTGGCAGGGTATGCGCACCACGTGATTCAGCGGGGTAATAACCGCCAAGCCATTTTCCTGACGGACGATGACCGCCGCTTCATGCTGGCGCTCTTGCATGAGGCGGCCCAAACCCATCAGGTGGCGCTGCATGCCTATGTGCTGATGAGCAACCACATTCACCTGTTGCTCACGCCGCAAACCGATGAGGGTGTGCCCAAGATGATGCAATCGTTGGGACGGCGTTATGTGCGCTATTTCAACGACCGCACCCGGCGCAGCGGCACGCTCTGGGAGGGTCGCTACAAATCCACCCTGATTCAGACCGATGCCTATTTGCTGACCTGCATGGCGTATATCGATTTGAATCCGGTGCGGGCCGGCATGGTGGCGCAGCCGGCGGACTATGCCTGGTCCAGCCATGGTGCTTACATCGGCTTGCGCCATGACCGCTTGATCACGCCACACCCGCTTTATTGGTCCTTGGGCAACACGCCGTTCTCCAGAGAGGCCGCTTATGCGGCATTGGTGGGCGCCGGGGTGTCTGCAGGACAGCACGAGCAGCTGACCGACGCCACCTTAGGCGCCTGGGCCTTGGGCGATGCGGCTTTCACCGCCGCCTTGCAAAAACAAACCCCCCGTCGGATCAGCAAGGCCAAGGCGGGGCGGCCGGCGGCTGGCAAACTGACTGCTCAAGACTGATTGGCGACAAGCGCTTTGCGGCGCCGGTCAGATTAATGTGTCCCCAATTGAATCAACAATAATTTTGACTTGGATTAAATAAGAATCTGACCCCCATTATTTTTCTTGGCATCAATGTTGCAATGCACTATGCTCCCTCCCTTCGCGAAAATATTTAGGAGCGCGCCATGTCCCAAGCTGACGAGATCTTGCATCTCCAACAAAACGGTTTGTATTCTTCCGCCAACGAGCATGACGCCTGCGGTGTAGGTTTTGTGGCGCACATCAAGGGTGCAAAAACGCACGCCATCGTGCAAGGCGCGCTCAAAATTCTTGAAAACCTGGACCACCGTGGTGCAGTGGGCGCTGACAAGCTCATGGGCGACGGCGCCGGCATCCTGATCCAGCTGCCCGATTTGCTGTATCGCGAAGAAATGGCCAAGCAAGGCGTGGCCCTGCCGCCGCCCGGTGAATATGGCGTGGGCATGATTTTCCTGCCCAAAGAACACGCCTCGCGTCTGGCTTGCGAACAGGAGATGGAGCGCGCGATCAAGGCCGAAGGTCAGGTGATCCTGGGCTGGCGCGATGTGCCGGTGAACCGCGGCATGCCCATGTCGCCTACGGTGCGTGAAAAAGAGCCGGTGCTGCGCCAGGTCTTTATCGGCCGTGGCAGCGACGTGATCGTTCAAGACGCACTGGAGCGCAAGCTGTATGTGATCCGCAAGACCGCCAGCGCCGCCATTCAGAACCTGCAGCTCAAGCACAGCAAAGAGTATTACGTGCCCAGCATGTCCAGCCGCACCGTGGTCTACAAAGGCTTGTTGCTGGCTGATCAAGTTGGCACCTACTACCTTGACCTGCAAGACCCGCGTTGCGTGTCAGCGCTGGGCCTGGTGCACCAGCGTTTCTCCACCAACACCTTCCCCGAGTGGCCGCTGGCCCACCCCTACCGCTATGTGGCGCACAACGGCGAGATCAACACCGTCAAGGGCAACTACAACTGGATGAAGGCCCGCGAAGGCGTCATGTCCTCGCCGGTGCTGGGTCCGGATTTGCAAAAGCTCTACCCGATCAGTTTTGCCAGCCAGTCGGACACGGCGACCTTTGACAACTGCCTGGAGCTGCTCACGATGGCGGGTTACCCCATCAGCCAGGCCGTGATGATGATGATTCCCGAGCCTTGGGAACAGCACACCACCATGGACGAGCGTCGCAAGGCTTTCTACGAATACCACGCCGCAATGCTGGAGCCCTGGGACGGTCCGGCTTCCATTGTGTTCACCGATGGCCGCCAGATCGGCGCCACGCTGGACCGCAACGGCCTGCGCCCCTCGCGCTACTGCATCACCGACGACGACATGGTGATCATGGGCTCCGAATCCGGCGTGCTGCCGGTGCCTGAAAACAAAATCGTGCGCAAATGGCGTCTGCAGCCGGGCAAGATGTTCCTGATCGATCTGGAGCAAGGCCGCATGATCGACGACGAGGAGCTCAAGGCCAACCTCGCCAACAGCAAGCCCTACAAGCAGTGGATCGAAAACCTGCGCATCCGTTTGGACGATGTGCAGCCCGAACCGGCTGCCCCGGCCCCCGGGACCAGCCAAGCCAGTTTGCTGGACCGCCAGCAAGCCTTTGGTTTCACCCAGGAAGACCTGAAATTCCTGATTGCCCCCATGGCCAGTGCCGGCGAGGAAGCCATCGGCTCTATGGGCAACGACAGCCCGCTGGCCGTGTTGTCTGACAAGAACAAGCCGCTGTACAACTACTTCAAGCAGTTGTTCGCGCAGGTGACCAACCCGCCGATCGACCCGATCCGCGAAGCCATCGTGATGTCGCTGGTGTCCTTCATCGGGCCCAAACCCAACCTGCTGGACATCAACCAGGTCAACCCGCCCATGCGTCTGGAAGTGAGCCAGCCCATCCTCAATTTTGAGGACATGGCCAAGCTGCGCAACATCGAAGCCACCACGCAAGGCAAATTCAAAAGCCACACGCTGGACATCACCTACCCGCTGGCCTGGGGCCGTGAAGGGGTGGAAGCCAAGCTGGCATCCTTGTGCGCTGAAGCCGTCGACGCCATCAAGGGTGGCAAGAACATCCTGATCATCAGCGACCGTGCGGTCAGCGCCACGCAAGTGGCCATTCCCGCTCTGCTGGCCTTGAGCGCCATTCACCAGCATTTGGTGGGCGAAGGCTTGCGCACCACCGCCGGCCTGGTGGTGGAAACCGGCACCGCCCGGGAAGTACATCACTTCGGCGTGCTGGCCGGCTACGGTGCTGAAGCGGTACACCCCTACTTGGCGATGGAAACGCTGGCCGCCATGCACAAAGAATTGCCGGGCGACCTGTCGGCTGACAAAGCCATCTACAACTACGTCAAGGCGATCGGCAAGGGCCTGTCCAAGATCATGTCCAAGATGGGCGTGTCTACCTACATGAGCTATTGCGGCGCCCAGCTGTTCGAAGCGATTGGTCTGAGCACAGCCACCATCGAGAAGTACTTCACCGGCACGCCCAGCCGTGTCGAAGGCATCGGCGTGTTTGAAATTGCCGAAGAAGCCATTCGCATGCACATCGCCGCCTTCAGCGCTGATCCGGTTTTGGCTAACCGCCTGGACACCGGCGGCGAATACGCCTGGCGCGCCCGTGGTGAAGAACACATGTGGACACCGGACGCGATTGCCAAGCTGCAGCACAGCACGCGCGCTAAAAACTGGAACACCTACAAGGAATACGCCCAGATCATCAACGACCAGAGCAAGCGCCACATGACGCTGCGTGGCCTGTTCGAGTTCAAGCTCAACCCGGCGCAAGCTATTCCGGTTGACGAGGTTGAGCCTGCCAGCGAGATCGTCAAGCGTTTTGCCACCGGCGCCATGTCGCTGGGCTCCATCAGCACCGAGGCGCACGCCACGCTGGCTGTGGCCATGAACCGCATCGGCGGCAAGAGCAACACCGGTGAAGGCGGTGAAGACCCGGCGCGTTATCGCAACGAGCTCAAAGGCATCCCGATCAAACGCGGCGAATCGCTCAAGAGCGTGATCGGCGAGAGCCAGGTCGAAGTCGATATTCCGCTGGAAGACGGCGACTCGCTGCGCTCCAAAATCAAACAGGTGGCTTCGGGCCGCTTCGGGGTGACGGCCGAATACCTGTCCAGCTCAGATCAGATCCAGATCAAGATGGCCCAAGGCGCCAAGCCCGGCGAGGGCGGTCAGTTGCCTGGCGGCAAGGTCTCCGAGTACATCGGCAAGCTGCGTTACTCCGTGCCGGGCGTGGGCCTGATTTCGCCGCCGCCGCACCATGACATTTACTCCATCGAGGACTTGGCGCAACTGATTCACGACCTGAAAAACGTGGCACCCCACGCCAGCATCAGCGTCAAGCTGGTGAGCGAAATCGGTGTGGGCACCATCGCGGCCGGCGTGGCCAAGTGCAAGAGCGACCATGTGGTGATCGCTGGCCACGACGGCGGCACGGGTGCGTCACCCTGGTCGTCGATCAAGCATGCAGGCAGCCCCTGGGAAATCGGCCTGGCCGAAACCCAGCAAACGCTGGTGCTCAACGGTTTGCGCAACCGCATCCGTGTGCAGGCCGACGGCCAGATGAAAACCGGTCGCGACGTGGTGATTGGCGCCTTGCTCGGTGCCGACGAATTCGGCTTTGCCACCGCACCGCTGGTGGTCGAAGGCTGCATCATGATGCGCAAGTGCCATCTCAACACCTGCCCGGTGGGTGTTGCCACTCAAGACCCGGTGCTGCGCAAGAAGTTTTCCGGCAAGCCTGAGCATGTCGTGAATTTCTTCTTCTTCATCGCCGAAGAAGTTCGCCAGATCATGGCGCAGCTGGGCATTCGCAAGTTTGACGACCTGGTGGGCCGCGCCGATTTGTTGGACACCCGTCAAGGCGTGGCGCACTGGAAGGCCAGTGGCCTGGACTTCCGCCGTCTCTTCGCGCAAGCCTTGGTGCCTTCGGACACACCGCTGTACCACACGCAAAACCAGGACCACGGCTTGGAAAAAGCCTTGGACAATGTGCTGATTGCTAAATCGCGTGCCGCCATTGACCGTGGCGAAAAAGTGCAGTTCATGGAGGTCACGCGCAACGTGAACCGCACCGTGGGCGCCATGCTCTCGGGCGCGGTGACCAAAGTGCACCCTGAGGGCCTACCTGACGACACCATCCGCATCCAGCTCGAAGGCACGGGCGGTCAGTCCTTTGGTGCCTTCCTCGCGCGCGGCATCACGCTGTACCTGATTGGTGACGCCAACGACTACACCGGCAAGGGCCTCTCGGGCGGTCGCGTGGTGGTGCGTCCCAGCATCGACTTCCGCGGTGAAGCCATCCGCAACACCATCGTGGGCAACACCGTGATGTATGGCGCCACCAGTGGCGAGGCCTTCTTCAGCGGCGTGGCCGGCGAGCGCTTTGCCGTGCGTCTGTCAGGTGCCACCGCGGTGGTCGAAGGCACGGGTGACCACGGTTGTGAATACATGACCGGCGGGACGGTTGCGGTGCTGGGTAAGACCGGGCGCAACTTTGCCGCGGGTATGAGCGGCGGCGTGGCTTATGTATACGACGAGGATGGCCAGTTCGCCAGCCGTTGCAACACGGCCATGGTGTCCATTGAAAAAGTGCTGGACGCCAAGCAGCAAGAGGCCAGCGTGGACCGG
>CANGMW010000033.1 GCA_947454695.1 Comamonadaceae bacterium
CCACTGTGCAATCCATTCGCCGGGCTGGGCTGACATGTGCAACGCCATATTGGCCCACACCATGTCCACCCCGGCTGATGCCCCTGCGATGGGGGGGCGGCTCCAAGTGCACCAGCGCGCCGGATGCCACCAGGGCTTGTTCACGCGCTTCATGTGGATGCTGCCGGTGACGGGATGGGTCGTCACGGCATATTCAGTCGCCTTGGGGTAACGCGAGCGCAACAAGTGATGCACGGGCTGGTCACTGCTGTCTCTGCTGTTACTGGCCCAACGCGCAAAACTGGCCGGCTGGCGGGTGATCCAAGACAGGCGCTCTTGCATGCGGCGTTCCACCTCATCATGCAGCCACACCGATTCGGTCTTTCGCAAATGCTGCCAACGCTGTGCCGCGTTCGGGTCGATGGTGGGGGGTGCCTGGGTGCTCATGGTGGACAAGTGTTGAGCGCGAGTATATTGAGTCCATGCTGCGCAGATGGCTACAGGGACTTTCGGCGCGCTGGCCCAGCCAGTGCGCTGTTTGCCATGCCTGGCCGGCCCAAGCCGTGTGCGAGGCCTGCGTCACCCGGTTTGCGCAGCCGGTGGCGCGCTGTCGCACGTGCGCCCTGCCCGTGACGGGTGGCGTCATGCAATGCGGCGCGTGCCTGCGCACACCGCCGCCGCTGGATACCTGCCTGAGCGCGGTGTCTTACGACTTCCCTTGGGCAGGCCTCATCACCCACTACAAATTCGGCCACGCGCCGGGCTGGTCGGCCGCGCTGGCCTTGCTGATGCGCAGTGCGCCTTGGGTGGAGCCTGCGCTGGAGCAGGCTGATGTGGTGCTGCCCATGCCCTTGTCGGTGCAGCGCCTGCGCGAACGCGGCTTCAACCAATCGCTGGAATTAGCCCGCCAACTGGCACCGGCCAAAGTCCGGCACGACGTGTTGCTGCGCATCCGCCACACCCCGCCGCAAAGCGCCCTGCCCCGGGCCGAGCGACTGCGCAATGTGCAGGCGGCTTTTGCGGTGGAGCCGATGTTGGCCCATCTGGTGCGACAGCGCCGGGTGGTGTTGGTGGATGATGTGATGACCAGCGGCGCCTCGCTGTACGCCGCCGCGCAAGCCTTGCGCCAAGCCGGCGCGGCACACATCACCGGCGTGGTCTTGGCGCGTACCGATTTGTAGATTCGAAGTTGACGCTCCGAGCAGGCGCCCCGGCAGCGGCGACAATGCGGGCATGTTCCATATCGTTTTGGTCGAACCCGAAATCCCCCCCAACACCGGCAACGTCATCCGGCTGGCGGCCAACACCGGCTGCCACCTGCACTTGGTGGAGCCGCTGGGCTTTTCGATGGACGACAAGCACATGCGCCGTGCCGGCTTGGATTACCACGAGTACACCAGCGTCAAACGCCACACCAATTGGGACAGCTTCATCGCCTCGGAAAAGCCCGCGCCCGAGCGCCTGTTTGCGCTCACCACGCGGGGCACGCGCCTCGTGCACGACACGCGCTTTCAAACGGGCGATTGGCTGGTGTTCGGCTCAGAAACCAAAGGCCTGTCAGATGCGGTCCGGGGTTATTTCGGGCCGGACCAAGGCCTCTTGCTGCCCATGCGCGCGGGTCAGCGCAGCCTGAACCTGTCCAACGCCGTGGCGGTCACGGTGTTTGAGGCCTGGCGGCAAATGGGCTTTCAGGGATGAACGCTTAAGGGTAGCGGCGCGCGATCGACTCGGCAATGCACACCGGCTTGCTGGTGCCTTCGCGCTCCACGGTGACTTCCCAGCACATCTGCATGCCCTGGTTGTCAATCGGGTCACAGCTCAGCAGCTTCATGCGCGCGCGCAACTTGCTGCCCACCGGCACCGGGCCCATGAAGCGCACCCGGTTCAGGCCGTAGTTCACGCCCATGCGCGACTCGACCACCGTCATCGACGATTCGAAAAACCGGGGCAACAGCGACAAGGTCAAAAAGCCGTGCGCAATCGGCCCGCCAAACGGGCCGGCCTTGGCGCGTTCCACATCCACATGAATCCACTGGTGGTCGCCGGTAGCCTGTGCAAACTGGTTGACCTGCTCTTGGGTGATGGTGATCCAGTCACTGACGGCGAGTTCCTGGCCGACCAGCGGGGGGAATTCCTGCAAGGTTTGAAATGTTTTCATCCGTGCAATGTACCCAGCGGCTTCGGTGGCGTCTGTCCTGACCGTGACAGCACCCTCAACCCTGCAACGCGTCCCACACCAGCTTGGTGCCGGTCAGAAACAAGCCCAGGTAAATCAGGCGGTAGAACAAAACCATGTTGATGCGCCGCGCCAGCCGCACACCGATCCACACGCCCAGCGGGGCCAGCGGCAGCAAGACCAGCGAGGTCATCAGGTTGCGCATGTCCAGCAAGCCCAGCCAGGCATAGGGAATCCACTTGGACAGGTTGATGAAGAAGAAAAAGAAGGACATGGTGGCGGCGAACACCACCGGCGAGAGCCGCAGGGGAATCACGTAGGCGCTGATGGGCGGGCCGCCGGCATGCGCCACAAAACTGGTGAAGCCCGACGCCGCCGTGAGGATGGCGCCCAGCCAGCGCGGCGGGGGCGGCGCGTCGGCCTTAGGTGGGAACAAGAGGCGTTGCGCCAAAAACAGCAAGGTGAACACACCCACAATGCCGGCCACGATGTGGGGCGCGAGCACGCTGAAGAGCAGCGTGCCAATCAGGGTGCCCAGCAAACCAAACGGCAATAAAAACTTGAGCAGCGCTTTGTCGTAGTCCCGGCGAAACGCCGCCATGCCCAGCACATCCATCACAAACAGCACCGGCATCAAAATCGCGGCGGCTTCGGGCACGGTCACGGCCAAGGCCATCAGCGGCACGGCCAAGGATCCAAAGCCCGCACCAAAGCCGCTTTTGCTCACACCCAGGAGCAAGACTGCAGGGACGGCGACCGCGTAAAAAAACGGGTCGCTGTTGATGGGAAACGACAAAGCGCAGGCGCTCAGAGCACCTGGCAAGCTTGCGCGAAGCTCAGACGCGGGTTGCGGTCAAACAGCTTGCTGGTGTCGCCATAACCCAGGTTGATCAGGTAGTTGGCTTGCAAGCGACCGTCGGGGAAGAACTCGGCATTGACTTTGGCCAGATCGACGCCGCTCATCGGGCCGCAGTCCAGACCCACCGCGCGCGCAGCGACCATGAAATAGGCGCTGCCCAGTGTGCCGTTGCGCGTGGCCGTGCCTTGGGCCAAACCTGCATTGCCTTCGAACAAGGCTTTGGCGCCGGGGTTGTTGGGGAACACCAGCGGCATGTGCTCAAAAAACTGCGTGTCGGTGGCCACGATGACGGTCACCGGGGAGGAATTGGTTTTGTCCACATTGCCCGGGCTCAGGGCAGGCAGCACGCGCGCCTTGGCCTCGGCCGTGGTCAGAAACACATAGCGGGTGGGCTGGCAGTTCATCGAGGTCGCGCCCATCTTGGCGATGTCGTACACCTCTTGCAACAAGGCGGCAGGAACCGGCTTGTCCTGGAAACCATTGGCGGTGCGTGCGTTGAAGAACAACTGGTCAAGAGCGGCTTGGGCGATTTTCATGGTGAACAACTTTCAAAAATGAGGGCAATAAAAACTCAAAGCAGGATTATCAAAGATGACGCGCACCCGCCTTCACTCGGCGCGGATGTCAGCATCGCGGATCAGGCGCGTCCAGCGCTGCACGTCGCGACGCACCAGGGCGCGGGTTTGCTCGATGTTCAGTGCCATGGGCTTGCCGCCGGCCTTGCGGAAAATCTCGGCCAGGTCGGGCGCGCTGATGATGCGGGCCAGCTCGGTGCGCAAACGCTCCAGCACCTCGGGCGGTGTTTTGGCCGGCGCGAAATAACCGAACCACGACTCCAGATCCAGCGCGGCCACACCGGTTTCAGTGATGGTGGGCACGTCCGGGTGCATGGGGTTGCGCTCGGCACCCGACACCGCCAGCGCCTTGACCGTGCCGGCATCGACCTGCACGCGCGCGGTGGACGACAAATCAAAAAACAAATCCACGCGGCCACCGAGCATGTCCTGGTAGGCCGCCTGCGCGCCCCGGTAGGGCACGTGCACGATGTCCACACCGGCCACATGCCACAGCGCAGCGGCCAGCACATGCTGGCCCGAGCCGTTGCCGGCGGAGGCGTAGGTGAGCTTGCCGGGGTTGGCTTTGGCGTAGGCCACCACGTCTTTCAAGTTGGCAAAAGGCAAATCCTTGCGCGCCATCAGCGTGTAGCTGTAGCTCACCGCCAAACCGACCGGCTCAAAGTCGCGCAGGCTGTCGTATGACAGGTTGCGGTACAGGCCCATGTTCAAGACCAGGTTAGAAACCGAGCCCATCAGCAAGGTGTAGCCATCAGTCGCGGCCTTGGCGGCCATGTCGGTGCCCACCAAAGTGCCTGAGCCGGGTCGGTTTTCCACCACCACACCTTGACCCAGCGCTTTGGCCAGGCGGTCGCCCAGCAAGCGGGCAACAAAATCAAAGCCACCGCCTGGCGGCTGCGGCACGATGACGCGCAGGGCGCGGCTCGGGTAACTTTGCGCGAACGCCGGCAGGGACAAGCTGCTCAGACTGGTGAGACCGGCAATGGACGCCAGCACGGTGCGGCGTGAAAGTGCAAGCGCAGGAAGCACGGGAAGCGCGCGCGGGGTGACAGGGCGGTTCATCTCAACGCTCCAGCTGTTGACCGGCCAGCCAGCGCGCACCGCGCTGGTACAGCTCGTCGACCACCGGTCCTTTGAGCATGGGCATGTCCATCTTGACCTTGTAGCCGATGCGGGTCTGGATGTAGGCCAGGTGCCGGTAGCCTTCGGGGAACGTAGCCAGCGCTGCGGTGTCGAGCTTGAGCACGGCGGTGGAGTCCACCGGGTCGATGCGGTCCTTCTCGTAAATCGGCTGGCGGTGCAACAGCTTCCATTGGCCTTCGTGCTTTTGCACAAAGTCATAGAAGCGGCCGGTGCACACCACGTCGCACAGCACCGGACCGTCGGCGCCTTCGACCATGCCGCGCTGCGAAATCGTCATCTTGGTTTGCGCAATCGCGCGGTCACCCGCCACCTCGATGGCCGAGCCGCCCAGGAAATGCAGAATGCTCACGCCCTTGGCCCAGCCTTCTTGCGTGACGCGGATGAACTCCGCAAACGGCCCCTGAAACCAGGTCGCCATCATCACGCCTTCGGGGTGCCACACCGTGGCAAAGCGCGTCCAGTCACCGGCATCACGCCACACCGCCCAGCGCTCCACCATCTGGCGAATCAGCTGTTCATCTTGCATCGAATTGCTCATCAGTCTCTCCTGCGAAATTTCAGTTCACCGCGTAGTCCACCTGATGGCGGGCGGTGCGTAAATCGGCCAGCTCACGCTTGACACGCAAGTGCTCGGGGTGCGAGCCATACGCGTCCAGCGCGGCCTGCGATTCAAATTCGGAATACAGCACCACATCGCAGGCGTAATCGATGCGGCTGGAGTCCACACCGATTTCCAGATGGATCAAGCCCGGAATCTGACCGCGCAGGCTCTCAAAGCTGCGCTGCAAATTCGCAATGGCTTGCGCTTTTTCAGCCGGTGTGTCCCCGCGGACATTCCACATCACGATGTGTCGGATCATGCGTACTTTCGTCTCAAGCGGTTGGGAAACCCGCCTTTTGCGGCCACAGGTTCACAAAGGCATGCACCGTGGTGCTGGCATACAAACCCGCCTTGGTGAAAGGCTCCTCGGCCAGCCAGGCGTGTGCTGCGTCACGGCTGGAGAAGTCGATCGCCAGCAGACTGCCCAGCATGGTCGTGCCGTCGTCTTTGGTAAAAGGGCCGGCAAAGGCCATGCGGTCAGCCACTGCCGACAGGTAAGCCTTGTGCTCGGGGCGCACCCGCTGGCGCAAGGCCTCATGGTCGGGCTTGTCAATCAGGATGAAAGTGAAAATCATGGGGTGTTGCTCGCTCAGCCTTTGACCACGTCTTCCCACTTGGGGCACACCAGCTTGTCAGCCGGTACATCGGCAGCTTGGTAGTTGGTTTTGTCGATCACACCGGCCTTGAACACGACTTCCTTGGGCACCGGCAGCTTGCGCAGTTCACGCACCGCGGCCATGGTGGCAATGCAGCCCTGCCAGAAGCCGTTGTAGTCGCCGGTGGCCAGCATCTTGCCGGCCTTGATGGCGTCCACCGCTTCTTTGGTGCCGTTGATGCCCACCACTTGCGCTTTGCGGTTGGCGCCGTCCAGGGCCTCGATCGCGCCCGAGCCCATGGCGTCATTGGCGGCCATCACGCCGTCGATCTGCGCATGCGTTTGCAGCAGGTTTTCCATCACTTGCAGACCTTGCAGGCGCTGGAAGTTGCCCGGCTGCGAGGCCAGCAATTTGGCTTGCGGGAATTCTTTGAGCGCGTCATTGAAGCCACGCACACGCTCGGCACTCACCAAAGAGCCCTTCACGCCTTCGAGGATGACCACATTGCCTTTACCGCCCATCGCTTTGAGCAGATGACGGCCGGTCACCACGCCCAGCTGGTAATCGCTGGAGCCTACGAAAGACACGAACTTACCGGTCTCGGATTTGTCGGTCACATTGACCACGGGAATTCCGGCCGCGTTGATTTTTTGCACGCCCGCACCCAGCGCTTTGAAGTCCACCGGGGTGAACACAATCGCATTGGGCTTTTTGATGATCACGTCATCAATCAGCGAGAGCTGCTCGGGAATGCTGTCCGGCTTGGTCGGCACATAGTGGGTGACGGTCGCACCCATTTGTTTGGCCGCATTTTCCGCACCCAGGCGCACCACCTGGAAGAACGGGTTGGTCTGGTTTTTGGTGAAGACGGCAATTTTTTCGCCGGACTGGGCCAAGGCAGCCACCGAGAGGGTGCTGGCGGCCAAGAAAACGCTGGCGTAGGCCAGTTTGGAAATCACGGGTTTGAACGTCATGGTTGTCTCCTGTTGAAATAATTAAAAAACTCACGACCCTTGGCGCTTGCGCGTCAGGGCATCGGACAGCACGGAAAAAATCACAATCACGCCGGTGATGAGCGGCTGCCAGTTCGCGCTCACGCCCAGAATATTCATGCCATTGAGCACCACCGTCAGGATGAGTGCGCCCACCATCGTGCCCAGCAAGGTGCCGGTGCCACCAAACAAAGAGGTGCCCCCGATGAGCACCGCCGCAATCGCTTGCAAGGTCAGCGATTCACCCATATCCCCTTCGGCGGAGTTCAGACGCGCCAGGTACACGAGCGAGGCCAGCCCGCCCATGAGCCCGCTGATGGCATACACCGCCAGCCGGCGGTTGAACACGGGCACGCCGGAGAGCGCGGCCGCTTCGGTGTTGGCGCCGGTGGCATAGACCTCCTGCCCCCAGTTGGTGAACTGGGTGAACAAGGAGCCGACCAGCAAGATGCCCGCCATCAGGTACACCGGCACCGGCACGCCCAGCCAGTAGCCGCTGCCCAGCGCACGGAAGGCGGGCGGGAACCCATAGACCGTGGCGCCGTTCATGTACCAGTAGGTCAGGCCATGCAAGATCCACAACATGCCGTAGGTGGCGATGAAGGAGGGAATGCGCAAGCTGGTGACCATCACGCCGTTGAGCAATCCGACCAACAAGCCGCAGCTCACACCGGCCAGACACCCCAGTGCCACCGAGCCGGTGGACTGCATCAGCGTGCCGGCCAGACAAGCCGACAGCGCCACATTGGCACCGATGGACAGGTCCAGGCCGCCGCACAAAATCACCAGCGTCAAACCCGAGGCCAGCAGGAACATCAAACTGGCCTGTCGCAAAACATTGAGCAAGTTGTTGGTCTGGAAAAACGCTTGCGAACTCAGCGCGAGCACCAGACACAACAGCCCCAGCACCGCGATGCGCAAGAGCACCGCACGCTGCTCGGGCGACACCTGACGCAAGACGCGCACCGGGTTGACAGTTGTCACAGCAGTATTCATGGCTGTCCTTTCGCGGCATCCAGCCAAAGCGCCAAAATCACGACCACCCCGACGGCCGCCACCTGAATCGACGAGGGCATGGACATCAGGTTCAGGCCGTTGCGCATCACGCCCACGGCGAGTACGCCCAAAATCGTGCCGGTCAGGCCCCCTTTGCCGCGCTCAAACGCCGTGCCGCCCACGGCCACCGCGGCAATGGCATCGAACTCCATGCCGATGGCGGCAGTCGGGTGCCCCCCATTGAGCCGCGCGGTCATCATCAATGACGCCAGCCCCACACACACGCCGCCCAAGGCATAGACGGCCAGCAAGGAGCGTTTGACCGCCATGCCGGCAAAGCGCATGGCTTCGCGGTTACCACCCAGTGCCACCACGCGCACGCCAAAGCGGGTCTTGTAGAGCAGGGTGTACATGAACGCACACATCAGCAGCGCCAGCCAGATCGGCACCGCCACCCCCAGCACATCGCCTTCCCAGAACCAGCGCACGCCTTCGGACACGCCCATGGTGGTGCGCCCTTCGGCCAGCACCAGCGCCAGCCCCTGCGCGCCACCCAAGGTGCCCAGGGTGATGACAAAGGGCGGCAGGTCAAACGCGGCGATGAGCGCGCCGTTGAGCACGCCAATCAGCAAACCGGTCAGCAAGGCCGCGCCCAGACCCAGCGCCAAAGAGCCGGTGCTGATTTGCACCACGGCCAGCACCACCGTGCACAGCGACAAGGCCGCGCCCATGGACAAGTCCAGGCCTTCGGTCAGGATGATGAGCGTCATCGGCAGCGCCAACAACAGCAAGACCGTGGCCTGCAACAAGACATTGTGCAAATTGGCCGCACTCAGAAAACCGGGCGCAGCCACCGCAAACACGACACACAAGGCGATGAGCAACAGGGCGGCGCCCGACAAGCCACCGATGTGGCGCGCGGCCTGTTGCAGCCGGCCACCTTGAGGAGGAAAGAAAAAATCACGCATGGTGCATGGCCAATCGAAGCAGGTTTTCCTGGCTGAGTTCGTCGCGCGACAACTCGCCGGCGATGCGATGTTCTTTCATCACGTAGGCGCGGTCGCACACGCGTACCACCTCGGCCAGCTCGGAGCTGATCATCAGCACCGCACAACCCTGGCGCACCAAGGTGTCAATGAGCGCGAAGATTTCTTCTTTTGCGCCCACATCGATGCCACGGGTGGGCTCATCAAAAATAAACAATTTGCAGCCCGCCGCGAGCCATTTGCCGATCACGATTTTTTGCTGGTTGCCACCCGAGAGGGTTTGCACCTGGGTGTGCGAGCCGGGTGCGGCAATGCGCAACTGCGCCATCTGCGCGCGGGCGGCGGTGTGGGCTTTGGCGGGCTGGTACACCCCCAGCGGAAAAAGTTTGCGCAAACCGGCCAGCAGCAGGTTGTCGCAGACCGTGCGCAGCAAAGCCAGGCCTTGCTGTTTGCGGCTCTCAGGAATCAGCCCCAAGCCGAGTTGACGGGATTGGGTGGGCGAGCTTTTCAAAGTCCGGCCATCAAACACCATGCGACCGGCGGTGAGTTTGTCGGCCCCGAAAATGGCACGGGCCAGCTCGGTGCGTCCCGAGCCCACCAAGCCACTCAGGCCCACGATCTCGCCGGCATGCACCTTCAAGGACACGTCCTCAATGCCGTTGACGCAGGACACGTTGTGCACCTCCAGCAGGCAGTCGCCGGCCAGGGGGCGCTCGCCGCGGTGGTAGCTCATGTCCACTTTGCGGCCCACCATCAGGGTGACGAGTTCTTCCGGCGTAGCAGCTTTCGCCGGCATGGTGGCCACTTGCTTGCCATCACGCAGCACGGTCACGCGGTCACCCAGCGCAAACACCTCGTCCATGCGGTGCGAGATGTAGGCCATGGCCACGCCTTGTTTTTTCAGTTCGGCGATCAGCTCGAAGAGACGCTGCACTTCGCGGTCCGACAAAGCCGCCGTGGGTTCGTCCAGCACCAGCACGCGCGCGTTTTGCGCCAGCGCTTTGGCAATTTCCACCATCTGCTGCTGGGCCACGCCCAAACCCTGCACCTCGCGCTTTTCGTCGATCTCAAGCCCGATGCGCGCCAGCACCGCACGGGCATCGGCCTGCATGCGGGCATGGTCAATCAGCCCCCAGCGGGTGAGCGGCTCACGACCCAGGTAAATGTTTTGCGCCACGCTCAGGTGGGGCACCAATGAATACTCCTGAAAGATCACCGCAATGCCCAGCGCGCGCGAATCGGCCGCCGAGGTCATGGGCACGCGCTGGCCGTCCACCACAATCTCGCCGGCATCGGCCTGGTAAGCGCCGCACAGCACCTTCATCAGCGTGGACTTGCCCGCGCCGTTCTCGCCCATGAGCATGTGCACTTCACCGCCGTACAGATCCAGGGACACCTGGTCCAAGGCGAGCACACCGGGAAAGCGTTTGGTGATGCCTTGCAGGGCCAGCACCGGAGAAACCTGAGCGTTCATGCCGATCAGCGCTTGGGGTTGAGCACGAAGTCGTAGTGCAGGCTGTAGGTGCCGTCGGCCTGCTTCACCCAATCGGCCACCAGCGTCTGGCGCACGCCAAACACCACGTCCGAGTCCAGGTACTGGTCATGGTCACGGAACACATGGGTGATGAGGCGCTCATAGCCGGGCGCTTCAATCATGAAGTGCAGGTGCGCCGGACGCCAGGGGTGGTTCTTGGTGGCCTTGAGCATGTCACCCACCGGGCCGTCGCTGGGGATGGGGTAGGCCTCGGCCAGAATCGTTTTGAAGTAGTAGTTGCCCTGCTCGTCCGAATGCAAAATACCGCGCGCCTGCGGGTGTGCCAGGTGCTCGTACTGCACGTCGTAGTTGCCATCGGCATCGGCCTGCCACACATTGATGAGCGCGTTGGGAATGGGTTGGCCGTCCAGCCCTTTGATAGTGCCGCTGACCAGGCAGGGCTCGCCGCTGGCACCGTTGGCCACATCGTCGCCAAGCTTGAACTGCGGGGCATCTTCCAGAAAGAACGGACCGAACACGGTGGGCTCGGTGCAGCCGGCCGGTTTGTCGTTATTCATCGCGACCGTCAGCATGGACAGGCCCAGCGTGTCACTCAGCAAAATGAACTCCTGGCGGGTTTTGGAGCACATCTGGCCGGTGGCGGTCAGGAACTCAATGCCTTTGAGCCACTCTTCCTCGGTGAGCTTCACCTCGCGCGCAAAGGCGTGCAGGTGCTGCACCAAGCTGGTCATGATTTCTTTCAGACGCGGGTCAGGCGTTGTGGAAAAGCGCTCGATCACGGCTTGCGTGACCGTGTCCTGATTCAAATTGCGCATGGTGGTCTCCTGCGGGTTATCTCTGTGGTGGTGACTGTAAAAGCTGGCGACAATTCGCGATAGGGCATGGCTGCAAATGTCTTTTTCGCGCAGCGGAAGACTTAGCGTCGAGAGTTGGGCCCTTCAGGAGTGATGTGTGGATCGTTGGACAGAACTGGAATTGTTTGTGCAGGTGGCTGAAACCGGCAGCATGAGCCGCGCCGCTGAAGCGCTGGATTTGTCCAATGCCGCCGCCAGCCGCCACCTGAGCGCTCTGGAAGACCGGCTCGGTGCGCGCTTGGTGGAGCGCAACACGCGGCGCCTGTACCTCACCGAAACCGGCCAGGAGTTTTACAGCCGGACCAAGACTGTGCTGGCGGACCTGAAGGACGCCGAGTCCGCCGTCAACGCCACCGCCCTCAACCCCACCGGGGTGCTGCGGGTGACCGCCTCGCTGTCGTTTGCCATGCACCACGTAGCGCCCCTGCTGCGCGAGTACACCCAGCGCTACCCCAATGTCACTGTGCATGTGGAGTCGGCCAACCGCTACCTGGACATCATCGACAACAACATTGACGTGGCCATCCGCACCCGCGAGGTCGAGCCCGATTCCAACATCACTGTGCGCCGCCTCGGGCAGACCCGCCGCATTCTGGCGGCGTCGCCGCGATACCTGGCTCAGCACGGCCGCCCCCAGACCCTGGACGATCTGCAGCGCCACAAGCTGTTGATCTACACCCATGCCAACAACCCCAATGAGCTGCGTTTCACCCGGGATGGCACCAGCACCACGCTCAACGTCAAAGGCCTGCTCGAATCCAATGACGGCCAGATTTTGCGGGCCGCTGCCCTGGACGGCATGGGCATTCTGGTGCAGCCCACCTACATCCTTTACGAAGACATGGTGGCCGGCCGATTGGTGCCGGTGCTCGATGACTGGGAATTGCCCCGCCTCACCATCAACCTGGCCTACCCCAGCCGCAAACACCTTTCCGCCAAAGTGCGCACCTTCATCGACTTCATGGCCGAGCATTTCGCACGCATGAATTACGAACAGAAGTGGACCGGCCACTTTGGTGTGGACTGATCTGCCCACACCCCCATGACCATGACCTTGCACACCGATGTACTCATCAGCGGCGGCGGCCCCTGCGGGCTGATGCTGGCCATCGAACTCGGGCGCCGTGGCGTGGCCTGCCTCGTGGTCGATCAAAAACCGTCCACGGCCTTCAACCCGCAAGCCAATGCCACGCAGGCCCGCACCATGGAGCATTTCCGTCGACTCGGTTTTGCGCAACAGGTGCGCCAGCAAGGCTTGCCGCTTGACCACCCGACCGACATCGCTTACCTCACCCGCTTCGCCGGCCACGAGATGGCACGCCTGCGCCTGCCCACTGCCGCGGCGGCCACACCGCTCATCAAAACCCTCTCCGGCTCCTGGAGCGCGGCCGAGTTGCCGCACCGCATTTCACAAAAATTTGTCGAAGTCACCTTGCGTGAACAGGCCCAAGCCTGCCCCGGCAACGACGTGCGCTACGGCTGGCAGCTGCAGGCCTTCAGCGACGAAGGCAGCCACATCACCGCCCGCGTGGCCCCCGTGGACGGCCATGGACCGGCACAGACCGTGCAGGCCCGCTACCTCATCGGCGCAGACGGCGCACGCAGCCCGATCCGCCACCAACTCGGCATCGCCTGGGAAGGTGCCACCGGCTTTAAGCGCAACTTCATGGGCGGCAAGATGTTTGCGGTCTACCTGCGTTGCCCGGACTTTTACCGACTCAACCCCAACGACCGCGCCTGGATGTATGTGATGGTCAACCCCGCCTTGCGCGCCTTCATCATGTCGGTCGACGGCGTGAGCGAGTTCGCGTTTCACACCCAAGTGCCCGAGGGTGTGGACGGCGACAGCTTCACCGAAGACGATGCGCGTCGTTTCTTTGCCCAAGCCAGCGGGCTCGATGCCCCCATCGAGATTTTGGCCATGGCGACCTGGACGGCCGGCCACGCGCTGGTGGCGGGCGAGTTCCAACGCGGTCGAATTTTTCTGGGCGGTGACGCCGCCCACCTGTTCACCCCCACCGGGGGCTTGGGCTACAACACGGCGGTGGAAGACGCGGTCAACCTCGGCTGGAAACTCGCCGCCGTGGTGCGCGGACAAGCGCCTGAATCCCTGCTGGACAGCTATGCGCTGGAGCGCAAACCGCTGGCCGTTCGCAACACCGGCTATGCACGTGCGCTGGCCGACTCCATCGGCCTGTTCGAGGCGGTGCCCGAACTCGACGAGGACAGCGCAGCCGGCGTGGCCGCGCGCGCAAAGGCCGGCGAGTACCTGGATGGGCATGTGAAGCGCGAGTTCAATATTCCAGGCATCACCTTTGGCGGGCGTTATGACGGCTCACCGCTGATCGTGGGTGACGGCAGCACGCCGCCGCCCGACCAGCCCAACGTCTACACCGCGAGCGCCTGTCCCGGCGGACGACCACCGCATGCGTGGCTGGCCGATGGTCGCTCGCTGTTTGACACCTTCCACACCGAGTGGACCTTGCTGGTGCTGGGAGACACCGCCGGGCAGGCAGCGCAAGGATCGGCTTTTGAGAACGCCGCCCAGCAACTCCGGCTGGACCTGCGCGTGGTGCGTCACCCCATCGCCGAACTGCTCGCTTTGTACGAAGCGCCTTTGGTGCTGATCCGGCCTGACCACATCGTGGCCTGGCGAGGGAGCGACGAGTCCGCCGCCCGCGCCGTGCTGGCCCAGGCCAGCGGTCACATCACGGCTTAAAGCGCACGCCAGCCTCTAGTTCGGCCGCGTGCCGTCAAACGCGTTTTGCAGCAACTGACGGATCGCCTGCTTTTCCAAAGGCCGGGGATTGGGGTACTGGTTTTGCATCGCGATGTCGCAGGCTTTGTCCAGATCGGCCTCACGCAAGCCGATGTCTTTGAGCGCCACGGGTGCGCCGTTGTCGCGCGCCAGATCGAACACCGCTTGCGCCGCTGAAGCGCCACCGAGCGCGCGTTGTATGCGCGCCATGGCAGCCGGGGCCTGCGCCGCGTTGTAGGCCAAGGCATGCGGCAAGACGATGGTGTGCGTCTCGGCATGCGGCAGGTTAAAGCTGCCGCC
>CANGMW010000034.1 GCA_947454695.1 Comamonadaceae bacterium
ACGTAATTTGAAACTCACTGGTTGAAATAAATTCGAGGTGCTTGATTGGGAAAAATCAGCTCGAAGCCAGTCCAAATTTAGCTTGAAAAAGGATGTTTGATGCGAACGTGTTGAATTTTACTAGCCTCTGTGATCTGCAATCACTTTTTAAAACTTTAAAGTCACCATTTTAAATTTAAAATGTATATATTTAAAATAAAAACATATTATTTTTTTATTGTAATTTTTTTAATTGGCCAGTGTGCTTATGCTTTGAGAAATGATGAAATTGACTTCAAGGCATCATATTGTTTTTCTTATTATAAAGGTAGAGTGGATGTTTCTAATTTATACTTTGATTCACTTGGAAATAGCAAATCAAAGGATGATCAGATTTTTTATGCTACGTACTTGGGTTATAAGAATTCATTGAGCCGTCTGCAAGCTTATTTAACAAGAAGATTTGAAAATGGAGAGATTGATGTTAAAACGCTTGAATCATCCATTGCAAGACAAAAAGAAGACGCTGCTACTGTAAATGCTTGTGATGACGCGCTGAAATGTTTTGATTTTTTGGATCCAATTTTTATAAATAAAAATAAAATTCGTGATTCTGAGAAAAAATATAACGCCTGTCTTGACCAGTGCAACACAATAACAAACGGTACAGTTAAAAAACAAAGTCAATGCAAAGATATTTCCTGGCTTCCTGATTAATTAATAATAATTTAAATATATTAAATATTATTAATTAATTTTCTTGGAGTATTAAAAATGATGCCATCACATTTTTATTGTTGAGTTCTATTTGCCGAGGTAACAAAGCGGAGTGCTAAATGCACGTAGAAGGATATTTAGATAGATGCCAATTTTAAATCAAAGCATTTTCTGAGCAACTCAAACCAGATTGTCCAGTGTTGTAGCGGTGAGGTTAATTAGAATCTAAGGAATGGTGTGGCTTGAAATTTATCTTCAAGTTAAATCAAAATAAACCCTCCATGCCAATAGCAGTCATACTCCCAAGAAAACCTCAAGGAGCGCATATGTATCTTGGCATTAAGAAGCACACCGGACTGATCTACGAGGGAACAGACAACCCTGACATCCCGGTCATCCCGATGCCCAGCGTGGCGCACGCAAAGATCATCGAACAGCCTGCCGATTGGAAGTTTCTTCCTGGGCCCTTAGAAGCGTTCGGTTTCGTCTTGCGAGAGGACTCGTTTGACGCCGTGAGTCGCACACGCAGGGGCCGCCTTTATCAAAAAAGAGAAGGAGCGCAGCCCGAGCAATACACTGTTTCCGCTCATCCGTATCGCAGCACGCCATGAGATTCAAACGCAAACACTTCATTGCGATCGCATTGGCTTTATTGGCTATATGCTGGATGGCAAGCCCTATAACTATTCACTCTGACGGGCATCCAGGGATACGCATTCGCATACTCCCCATCAAGTATGGCCTGTTATCGTGGCAATACTTTCAAGATCATCAGGACGAATTTTGGCCAGGTGGCTGCATAACTAGCTTCTATTATGCAAAGTGGGCATTGATCTACTGAGCGAACGATGCCGAAATTGCCGAAGCAACCCCCTTGCCTTCGAGGATCTCTAGCGCCGCAAACGCTGCTGCCTGGAACTGCATGTCAAATCGGTAGATTGTCTCCTTGCCCACATCCTCTGTAGGTGCGACTAACTCGATCGACTTCATTAGAATCTCGCGCCTCCCCCTGTTGCGTATCTTTGTAACACATCTCGCTTGGAACCATGACAGCGTCCTTTCGACTGAAAACGCAGCAAGGAACCCGATACACCGCTTCGCGGCTGCAATTGCGGCGGACCATACCCTAGCTAAATCGTGCAGTGACCGCTAATGACTCTACAGCAGCCCTCGGACCTTGTGTGTCGTGGGGCAGCAATCGCTGCAAAGAGTTTATTAGTTGAAAGTGACCTATCGCTGGCTAATGGCAATGTTGGACTAAAGGGCCGCCGTACCGCCGAAATGTCGGCCAGAGAAAACGTCCTGAATTTCAAGATTTCTCGGCAAAACTGAGCCAACAGAGAAACCACGTGTCGGCCGGAACCCCGCGTGGCGCGGGCATTCCCCAAAAGAAAAGGCCCCTTAGCAAAGGGGCCCAGACTCAATGGCGGAGAGGGAGGGATTCGAACCCTCGGTAGGGTCGCCCCTACGCCTGATTTCGAGTCAGGTACATTCGACCACTCTGCCACCTCTCCGCAGCGTCGACAAGGCGTGAATTGTAGCAGTGACGGCTCAAGCTTCTCGCAGGCTGTGCAAAGCGGCTTCAACCGTGGCGGCGCTTAAGCCCGGCGCCAACTGCTCTGCAGCCACGGCGGTCGTGCCGTCTTGCAGGCTGCGGATGGCCTGGCCGGCGTCTTTGGGGGACTCAAACCCGCCGCTTTGCAGCAGCAACTGGCCTTGCGCATCCACCAGCTTGAAATAAAACTTGCCGTCTTTTTCCCGGTATTGCTTGAAAGAGGGCAAGGCGGCTTTGCTGGCCTTGGTGGTGCTTTGTCCGGCTTGGGTGCGCAGGTCGCGCAGGCCTACGGCGGCGCGCAGCTTGGCGGTGAAGGGGGTGGCGATCGCGCGGGCCTTGGCGGCTCCGGCCAGCAGCAAGGCTTCTAGTTCTTGCGGGTTGCTCAACAATGATTCATAGCGCTCGCGCATCGGCGCGATCTCGCGGTCGATGCGTTCAAACAGCACTTGTTTGGCGTCGCCCCAGCTGATGCCGTCCGCATACGCTTGTTGCAACGCGGCGGTTTCTTCAGCGCTGGCAAAGGCCTGGTAGATCTGGAACAGGGCCGAGCCTTCCACGTCTTTGGGCTCGCCGGGCGCGCGTGAGTCGGTCTTGATGCCGGCAATGAGTTTTTTGAGTTGCTCGCGCGGCGCAAACAGCGGGATGGTGTTGTCGTAGCTCTTGCTCATCTTGCGGCCATCCAGCCCGGGCAGGGTGGCTACCGATTCTTCAATCGCGGCTTCGGGCAGCACAAAGTGCTCCCCGTAGCGGTGGTTGAAGCTGCTGGCCATGTCGCGAGCCATTTCAATGTGCTGAATCTGGTCGCGGCCCACCGGCACCTTGTGCGCGTTGAACATCAAGATGTCCGCGGCCATCAGCACCGGGTACATGAACAGGCCCGCGGTCACGTCGGCATCGGGGTCCATTTGTGCGGCGTTATTTTTGTCGACCGAGGCTTTGTAGGCATGCGCGCGGTTGAGTAGGCCTTTGCCGGTGACGCAGGTGAGAAACCAGGTGAGCTCGGGGATTTCAGGAATGTCGGACTGGCGGTAAAAGGTCACGCGGTCCGGGTCCAGCCCGGCGGCGATCCAGCTCGCGGCGATCTCCAGCGTGGAGCGCTGGATGCGGGCCGGCTCGTCGATCTTGATGAGGGCGTGGTAGTCGGCCAGAAAATAAAAGCTCTCCACACCCTGGGCACGGCTGGCTTGGATGGCTGGGCGGATGGCCCCCACATAATTGCCCAGATGGGGGGTGCCGGAGGTGGTGATACCGGTCAGAACGCGCGTCGTACTCATGGTCAAAACTCTTAACGAACCAGCATGCTTAAAGGCGCCAGCAAAATATCGAGCAGGCCGTAGGTGAGGTTCATCACCGGCGTCATCCACAGTTTGTTGACCACACCGGAGATCACCAGCGCCATCACGATGAAAAAGCCCCAGGGTTCTACGCGCGACACCATGGCCGCTTGTTTCCAGGGCAAGAGGCCCACCAGAATGCGTCCGCCGTCCAGCGGGGGCAACGGGAACAGGTTGAAGGCAAACATCACCACATTGACCATGATGCCGGCGCGGCACATTTCCAGAAAGAAACGCTCCTCCACGTTCGTGCCCAGCAGCACGTACATGAGTGCGCCCCACAGCAGCGCTTGCAGCAGGTTGGCGCCCGGACCGGCCAGGGCCACCCAGATCATGTCGCGCTTGGGGTTGCGCAGGTTGCCAAAGCGCACCGGCACCGGCTTGGCGTAGCCGAAAAGAAAAGCGCCCGAGGTGGCGAAGTACAGCAGCAGGGGCATCAGGATGGTGCCCATGGGGTCGATGTGCTTGACCGGGTTGAGCGTGATGCGCCCCAGCATCCACGCGGTGTTGTCGCCAAAATGGCGCGCGGCGTAACCGTGGGCCGCTTCGTGCAAGGTGATGGCAAACAGCACCGGCAGGGCGTAGATGAGGACGGTCTGGATGAGTTGGGTGGTGTTATTCACAGGGGGGATTCTCTCAGAGTCGGATGAAAGTTCAGGCAGCTAACTACAGGCCCAGGGTGGCGAGGTCGCCGCGTCCCTGGCGCAGCACCACCGGCTCGCCGCTGGTGAGGTCCACCACGGTGGTGGGCTCCAGCGGGCAGGCGCCGGCATCGACAACCGCAGCGAGTTGGTGTTCAAAGCGCTCGCGAATCTCCTGCGCGTCGTTCAGCGGCTCGGTCTCGCCGGGGCAAATCAAGGTGGTGGCCAGCAAAGGGCCGTTGTGCAGTGCCAGCAGCTCTTGCAGCACCTTGTGGTCGGGCACGCGCAGGCCGATGGTTTTGCGCGAGGGGTGGCTCACGCGGCGCGGTACTTCCTTGGTGGCTTCCAGAATAAAGGTGTAGGGCCCGGGTGTGGCCGCTTTGAGGCGGCGGAATTGTCGGTTGTCCACCAGCGCGTAGTGAGAGAGCTCGGCCAGATCGCGGCACAGCAAGGTGAGGTGGTGTTTGTCGTCCACGCCACGGATGGCACGCAGTTTGTCTACCGCAGCTTTGTCGTCCAGATGGCAGACCAGCGCATAGCTGGAGTCGGTGGGCACAGCGGCTACACCGCCGCGTTCCAAGAGCGCTGCCGCTTGCTTGAGCAATCGGATCTGCGGGTTGTGCGGGTGGACGTCGAAGAACTGAGCCATGGAATCAGACTTCTACTGGGGCTAAGTTGAATCGGCGCTGGTTTTCGCGCAGCGCAAGCCAGGCAGCGCCCGCGCCGCACACGGCAATCATCACGATGCCTGCCATCGCCGTCGGATCCGGAATGTGCGAGAACACCAGCCAGCCGCCCAGCAAGGCAAAGCCGATCTGGCTGTACAGCAGCGGCGAGAAGGTGGCGGCCGGAATGCGCCGGAAGGCCTGGATCAGCATGAAGTGGCCGATGGTGCCCATGGCCCCCATCAAAAGCAAGCCGCCCCATTGCGCGGTATTGGCCGGCAGCGTCCAGACAAAGGGCAGCGCCAGCGAGGCCAGGGCGGTGCCGGCCCAGCCGGTGTACACATGCATGGTGACCGCGTCTTCTGTTTTGACCATGCGGCTGGTGAGAATTTGAAAGCAGGCATAGCTGCCCACCATGCCCAAGGGCAAGAGCATGACCCAGCTGAAATTCACATCGCCGGGGCGGATGATGATGAGCGAGCCCGCAAAGCCGCCGGCCACCAAGAGCCAGCGCACACGCGAGACCGGCTCTTTGAGC
Organism: Comamonadaceae bacterium; assembly: GCA_947454695.1. Lineage (GTDB taxonomy): Bacteria > Pseudomonadota > Gammaproteobacteria > Burkholderiales > Burkholderiaceae_C > CANGMW01. The sequence continues at coordinate 5,430 of CANGMW010000034.1, forward strand.
CAGGTGGCCGCCAGCAGCGTGACCGCCAAGGGCGTGATCATGGCGATGGCGGTGAACTCACCCACCGGCATGTATTTCAAACTCAGGAAGGTGAACAGGCTGGTGATGAGCAGCAAGGCGCCACGCAACATCTGCAAGCCCAGCTTGCGGGTGTGAAACAGCGCGCGCCCGCGCACCGGCATCATGACGGCGGTGGTGGCGATGGCTTGGAAGACATAGCGAAACCACAGCGCCATGAGCACGGGGTACTGCAGGTTCATCCATTGCGTGGCGGTGTCCAACACCGCAAAGCACATCAGGGCCAGAATGGCCAGCGCCATGCCGGCCAGGGTTCGGGACGCGCTCACTGGATGCGGTCCGCCAGCAATTCCCACACGGGCGTGAGCTCACCCGGCAAGTAGGGCAGGGTGCCCAGGTCGGTGTGCGATTCGTCGGGGCTGTGAAAGTCGCTGCCGCGCGAGGCGGCAAAGCCAAACTCACGGGCCATGTCGGCATAGGTCACGGCTTCGGCGGCGGTGTGGCTGCCGGTGACGACTTCCACCGCCTGGCCGCCGTGGTGCTTGAATTCGGTGAACAGCGCGAACTCTTCATTCGGGCTGAACTTGTAGCGCGCCGGGTGGGCGATCACTGCGACGCCGCCGGCCTGGGTGATCCAGGTCACCGCATCGCGCAGCGAAGCCCAGCGGTGGGGGACATAGCCGGGCTTGCCTTCAATCAGGAATTTACGAAACACCTCAGAAGTGTCTTTGCACACGCCCGACTCCACCAGAAAGCGTGCGAAGTGGGTGCGCGAAATCAGCTCGGGGTTGCCGACAAATTGGAGTGCGCCTTCATACGCGCCGCGGATACCCACGGCTGCGAGGCCCTCGGACATCTCTTGGGCCCGCAGGCCGCGCCCGCCGCGGGTCTGGCGCAAGCCCTCGACGATGCGGCTGTCGGTGGCGTCAAAGCCCAGGCCCACGATGTGCACGGTCTGGTTGGCAAAGGTGATGGAAATCTCGACGCCGGTGAGGTACTTCATGCCTTGCGCACGCGCGGCTGCCGCGGCACGGGCTTGCCCGCCGATTTCGTCGTGGTCGGTCAGCGCCCACAGTTCAACGCCGTTGGCATGGGCGCGAGCGGCCAGAACTTCTGGCGTGAGGGTGCCGTCGGAGACGACGGAGTGGCAGTGGAGGTCAGCGTTGAGTATGGAAGTCACACGGTCATTTTAGAGCCCGGCGCGTTCAGACGCTTTTATAGGGTTGAACTGGCACAATGCCGCCATGCAAGCATTCATCACCACGAATTTCTGGGACTTACTGGGTTTTGTGTTGTGCGTGGCCGCCCTCGCGCTGTACCAGCTCTACTTGGGCTGGCGCACCCGGCGCGACCCCGCCTCCAGCGCCCTGCACGGCATGCATGCCGCGCGTACCGCCTGGGTCGAGGTGATCATGCGCGAGCGGCGCGATATTTTGTCGGTGCAAACGCTGCGCAACTCCACCATGACGGCCAGCTTCATGGCCTCTACCGCCGTGCTGCTCATCATCGGGGTGCTGACCCTCACCGCGCAGGCCGACAAACTCTCGGGGACCTGGCTCATGCTCAATGTGTTGGGTCATGAAAGCGCCAGCATGTGGCTGCTTAAATTGCTCTTCATGCTGCTGGATTTGTTGTTCGCGTTTTTCTCGTTCAGCCTGGCCATGCGCCTGTACCACCACATGGGTTATTTGCTCAACGTCGGGCCGGACTGCGAGCTGGCGTGCACCCGTCCCGCGAATGTGGCGGCTGAATTCAACCGCGCCGCGATTTTTTACCGCCACGGCATGCGCGCTTATTTCTACATCGTGCCGTTGCTGTTCTGGCTGTTCGGCACGCTGTGGATGGTGGGGGCCACGGTGCTCTTGATTTATTTCCTGTACCGCCTGGACAAAGCCCCCCGCCGCGACACCGACCTGATGGGCTAAAGCCAGCCGGTCGGTGCGGGCGATTCAGTCCTGCGCGCCTTCAATCAAAAAGCGCACACGGCGCACGCCTTGCCACTCATCGGCATCGAGCCGAAACGCGAGCGTGACCATCGGCGGCAAGGGGTCGGTGCGACCAAACCAGATGCCATCGACCGGCGCGCCCTGGTGCTTGAGCTTGAGCGCCAGGTGTTTTTCCCCGACCAGTCGTTGGGACACCACCTGCACTTCTTCGCTGAAGGTGGGCGGCGCAAAGCCCTGACCCCAGACTTCATGCTGCAGGGTGTCCACCACGTCGGTGCGCCGGTACTCTGGTGGCAGCGGCCCGTCCGTCTCCAGACGCCGGGTCAGGGTGGCTTCGTCCAGCCACTGCTGGGCCACGTCCTGAAATGCATGTTCAAACACCGCCAGATCATCTTCGGCCACCGTGCAGCCCGCCGCCATGGCGTGTCCGCCAAAGCGTTGCAACACACCGGGGTAGCGCTTGCTGACCAGGTCCAGTGCGTCGCGCAGGTGAAAGCCGGCAATCGATCGGCCTGAGCCCTTGAGCAAATGGCCCATGCCCGGCGCCTGGCTGGCGGCAAACACAAAGGTGGGGCGGTGCAGTTTGTCTTTCAGGCGCGAGGCCACGATGCCCACCACGCCTTCGTGGAAATCCGGATCGAACACGCACACCGCAGGCGGCGGCTCGTCGCCCTCGTCGAACAAGGATTCCGCAATCTCCATGGCCTGATCGCGCATGCTGCCCTCAATCTCTCGCCGCTCGCGGTTGATGCCGTCCAGCGTGCGCGCCAGCTCATCCGCGCGTGCCGGGTCGTCGCTGAGCAGGCACTCAATGCCCAGCGTCATATCGGACAAACGCCCGGCCGCGTTGATGCGCGGGCCCAGTGCAAAACCGAAATCAAAGGTGGTGGCGGTCTGCGGCTTGCGACCTGCCACGGCAAAAAGGCTCGCCATGCCCGGCGGCAGCGCACCGGCGCGCACCCGCTTGAGCCCTTGCGCCACCAAGCGGCGGTTGTTGGCGTCCAGCTTCACCACATCAGCCACCGTGCCCAAGGCGACCAGCGGCAACAGCGCATCGAGCCGTGGCTCCGCGCCAGCGGGTCGGGCTGGCGACTGAGTGGCCCCGGCAGCAAACACGCCACGCGCACGCAGCTCAGCGCGCAGCGCCAGCAGCACATAAAACATCACGCCCACGCCGGCGATGGATTTGCTCTCAAAGCTGCAACCCGGTTGGTTGGGGTTGACGATCACATCGGCGGTCGGCAGCGGCACTTCGCCGTCGGTGGCGACCACCGGCAAGTGGTGGTCGGTGACCAGCACTTGCAAACCTAAAGCCCGCGCCGTAGCCACGCCCTCCAGGCTGGCGATGCCGTTGTCCACGGTGATGAGCACATCGGCGCCGCTGGCCTTCACGCGCTCGGCAATCGGCGGCGTGAGCCCGTAGCCGTCGACCACCCGGTCGGGCACGAGGTAGCTGACGTGTGGCGCACCCAGCAGGCGCAGGCCGCGCACGGCCACCGCGCAGGCGGTGGCGCCGTCGCAGTCGTAGTCGGCCACGATGCAGAGTTTTTTGTCGGCGGCCATGGCATCGGCCAGCAGCACCGCCGCTTCTTGCGCACCTTTGAGGCTGGCCGGCGGCAACAAGCGGGCCAGCCCGTCGTCAAGTTCGTCCTGGCTTTGTACGCCGCGTGCGGCGTACAGGCGTGCCAGCAAGGGGTGTATGCCGGCTTGCTCCAGAGTCCAGACAGCGCGCGGGGGTACATCGCGGGCAACGATTTTCATAGGGTCTCCAGCCAATAGGTCCAGGGCGAGGGTTGCCACAGGGTTTGAACTTGTCGCCAGGCTTTGCGCCATGCCGCAGGGGGCGTTGCATTGCTGCTGAAGGTGACATAGCCCGCGTCCCCGCAAAGGGTGAGTTGAACGGGCGTGTCGACGCTTTGCACCCTTTGTAAAAGCGTCGCGATGTGTGTGGCGTCCAGTTCCTGCCAGACCTCGCCCCAGCGCGTCCAGTCTTGTGCCAAAGCGGGGGCCATGAGCCCCTCGGCCACCACGGGCAAGTCGCTGGCCTGCGCCGTTGAGACGGGTAGCACGCCGCTGCCGCTGACCCAGAAGGAGTTGACCGGCAGGGCGCGGCGCGCGCTGCGCTCATCGTTGACCGGGTGGGTGTAGAGCAGCATTTGCATTTCGTTTTGCAAGCGACGCAGCACGTTACTCGCCGGCATCCAGTCGGCCAGGTCCTGATGTAGCACCCGCTCGACCGACGCGCTCTTCAGGTCGCGAAACATCTCACCACTGGCCAGCCAGCGCGTGGGCTGCTCATACCTCAGGGTGATGTCATCTTCTTGGGCATAGGGCGTCATGGCCGCGAGCAGGGCGCGTGATTCAACTTCCTGCAAGTTGAGCAGCACCGGGTCGAGCATCTGAACCTGGGAGGTGCCGACTTCCCAGTGGCACGGGGTGATGAAGGCATAGGCCACATCGTCGGCGGGCAGTCCCCTGGCGGCGGCGTGTCGGGCCGCCCAGGGCAAGGGCTGATCCTCAGGCCAGCCCAGGGCAAGTGCCAGCACCTGCTCATGCGCCAGTGCGTGCTTGTGGGTGGGGTGGGCTTGCAGGCCCTGGGGCTGCAGGTGGTTCAGTAATCGCGTCAAATTCGGCAGGGCCAGGTGACGCAGGATGTCTTTGCTGGCGGGATCGGTGCCAACGGCAAAAGGAAGCAGGAGATGCATGGGGCTATTGTCTGTTCAAATGCGGCAGGCCCACCGGACAGAGGGTCAAAAGAGTTAAAGCGTCGGCCTAGACCGCGCGCTGAAATGGTCAAAATTTAAACAGCCGGTCCCAAATCGGTCCGGCTTCGCGAATAATCAGGGGCTCAACGTTTTTCACCATGCAAACACCCTACGAACTTATTTTGGGCTGGCGCTACACACGGGCCGGTCGATCGACGCGCCGCAACGGCTTCATCTCTTTCATCTCGGGCGTGTCCATGCTGGGCATTGCGCTGGGGGTGGCCGCGCTCATCATCGTGTTGAGTGTGATGAATGGTTTTCAAAAAGAAGTGCGCGACCGCATGCTGGGCGTGGTCTCGCATATTGAGATTTTTGCCCCGAACGGCGCTGCCTTAACCGATGTGGCGCTGACCTTGCGCGAGGCGCGTGCCAACCCGCAGGTGGTGGGGGCTGCGCCTTTCATCGGCACGCAGGCCTTGCTGGCCCGCGGTGAAGACATGAAAGGCGTGATCGTGCGCGGCATCGATCCCGCGCATGAACACGAGGTCACCGACCTGGCGGTGAACCTGCGCAACACGGCTTTGGCGCGGCTCATCCCCGGCGAATTCGGGGTGGTTCTGGGGCGCGATCTGGCCTTGATGCTGGGCGTGCGCGAAGGCGACAAGGTCACGCTGGTGGCGCCCAGCGGGCAGGTCACCCCGGCGGGCGTGGTGCCCCGGCTCAAACAAATGACGGTGGTGGGCACGTTCGACTCCGGCCACTACGAGTACGACTCGGCGCTGGTGATGTTGCACCTGGACGACGCGGCCAGAATTTTCCGCTTGGAAGGGCCCACCGGCGTTCGTCTGAAGTTGCGCGATTTGCATCAGGCGCGTGACGTGGCCACCCAGCTGGCCGCCAGCCTGAGCGGTGAGTTACTGATCCGCGACTGGACGCGCCAGAACCGCAACTGGTTTGCCGCCGTGCAGCTGGAAAAACGCATGATGTTCATCATCCTCACCCTGATCGTGGCGGTGGCGGCTTTCAACCTGGTGTCCACGCTGGTGATGACGGTGACCGACAAGCGGGCGGACATTGCCATCCTGCGCACACTGGGCGCCAGCCCCAAAAGCATCATGGGCATTTTTGTCGTGCAAGGCGCCATGGTGGGGGTGATCGGCACCCTCGCCGGTTTGCTGCTGGGCCTGGGTGTGGCCTTCAACATCGACCGCATCGTGCCCGCGCTGGAGCGGCTTTTTCATGCCAGCTTTTTGCCGCGTGACATCTACCTCATCAGCGCCATGCCCAGTGAGCCGCTGGCCAGCGACATCGTGCCGATCGCCTTGATCTCCCTGGTGCTGGCCTTTGTGGCCACCATTTACCCGAGCTGGCGCGCCAGCCGCGTCAACCCGGCGGAGGCGCTGCGTTATGAATGAGCACACCCTGAACCACCACGCCACACCGGTGCTGCAAGCCCGTGGGCTGACCAAGCGATTTACCGAAGGCCGCCTGGACGTGACTGTCTTGCATGGCGTGGACTTGCAAGTCCAGCGCGGCGAGACGCTGGCGATTGTGGGCGCCTCCGGTTCCGGCAAGAGCACGCTGCTGCACTTGCTCGGTGGCCTGGATGCCCCCACCAGCGGCACGGTGGACCTCATGGGCCAGCGCCTGTCGGACTTGAGCGCGCAAGCGCAAGGCGTGTTGCGCAACCAGCATCTGGGCTTTGTCTACCAGTTTCACCACCTCTTGCCCGAGTTCAGCGCGCTGGACAATGTGGCCATGCCTTTGTGGATCCGACGTCAGGATCGGGGTCAGGCCGCACAAACGGCCGCTGAGCTGCTTGCCGCCGTGGGCCTGCAAGACCGTTTGCACCACCGCCCGGCCGAACTCTCCGGCGGTGAACGCCAGCGCGTGGCGATTGCCCGTGCGCTGGTGACCCGCCCGGCCTGTGTGCTGGCCGATGAGCCCACTGGCAATTTGGACCGCAGCACTGCCGATGGCGTGTTTGATCTGATGCTGCAACTCTCGCGCGAGCACGGCACCGCGTTTGTGCTGGTCACGCACGACAGCACGCTGGCGGCGCGCTGCCAACGCCAATTCAGTTTGGTGAGCGGTCGTTTATCGGATTGAAGCCCGGGCTTGGGGCTCGTCCTGATTGACCGACATGCGCGTGCCGCCTATGCTGGTGGCTCAACCTGAGGAGACCTGTATGCAACGACGTGAATTTGGCTTGACCGCCGCCGCCCTGATGTCTATTGGCTTGAGCGCCTGTGCCACCAACCCGTTCACCGGGTGGACCACTTTGCTCGATGGCCGAAGCCTGGACGGCTGGAACGCCATTGGGGACGCCAACTGGCGGGTGCTGGACGGCGCGGTGCAGGCGGACAAAGGCGCCGGCTTTTTGGTGTCCAAAGACAGCTACACCGACTTTCAAATCCGCGCTGAATTCTGGTCGGATGCCGACGCCAACAGCGGCATTTTCATCCGCTGCGCCGACGCCAAAAACGTGACAGCGGATAACTCGTACGAGGTCAATATTTTCGACAAGCGACCCGACCCGACCTACGGCACCGGCGCCATCGTCAATATCGCGAAGATCGGCAAAATGCCCGAGGTGGCTGGCCAGTGGAATGTGTACGAGATCACCGCCAAGGGCCCGCTCATGACCGTGGTGCTCAACGGCGTGCAAACCGTGCAAGGACGTGATGCTCGTTTGAGCAGCGGCCCCATCGCCTTGCAGCGTACTGCGGGTGTCATCAAGTTCCGCAAGCTGCAAATCCGCGCGATCTGAGCCCCGCTCCAAGTGCCCGCCGCCCTGAATGCGGCATCATGGCGGGATGACGCCTTGGATCGATACCCACTGCCATCTCGACGCCGCCGAATTTGACGCGGACCGCGAGGCTGTGCGCGCCCAAGCCCGCGCTCAGGGCGTGGCCTTGTGTGTGATCCCGGCGGTGCAGGTTACCAATTTCGACACGGTACGCGCCTTGGCGCACGCGCAGGGCGATGCCTACGCGCTGGGTATCCATCCGCTGTACGTTCCTCAAGCTCAGGACACGGATCTGGCGGTTCTGGATGCGCAGTTGACGCAGCACCGCCAGGACCCGCGTCTGGTGGCGGTAGGTGAAATTGGCTTGGATTTTTTTGTGCCCGCTTTGTGCGAGCCTGCCATGCGCGAACGCCAGGAATTTTTCTACACCGAGCAACTCAAGCTGGCGCGTCGCCATGCGTTGCCGGTGATCTTGCATGTGCGCCGATCGGCCGATCGTTTGCTCAAAGGTTTACGTCAGCAGGGGCGCGAGTCTGCCTGGCAGGGCATAGCCCATGCGTTCAACGGCAGTGTGCAGCAAGCGCAGGCTTTTAACGGGCTGGGTTTGAAACTCGGCTTTGGCGGCGCTTTGACTTATGAGCGCGCGCTGCAGTTGCGCCGTTTGGCCAGTGAGCTGCCGCCTGAGGCGATCGTGCTGGAGACCGATGCGCCCGATATCGCGCCGCAATGGCTCTACACCACGGCGCAGCAGCGCGCCGCCGGCTTGCCGCAAGGCCGCAACACCCCGGCCGAATTGCCGCGCATCGCGCAAACTTTGGCGGACTTGCGCGGGTGCAGCGCGCAGCACCTGGCTGAGCAAACCACCCGCAACGCCTTGGCCGCGCTGCCGCGCTTGGCGGCGCTCTTACCGGGCTGAGCCGACCTTGGATAATGTCCCCACTGTGAAAAAACAAAACCTCACCCTGCCGGAAGTCAACTTCTCTGACGAGGGCAAGATCCGCCATCTGCACCTGGGCTCCATTTGGATCCAGGGCTCCATGCGCATGGATGACCCGACCGCCTTGGTCCATGAGTATGTGCAGCGCATGATGGCCTGGACCCTGCTGATCGAGCCCGACACCGTGGGCCAGCGCCAGGCCCTGCAACTGGGTTTGGGGGCCGGTTCGCTTACCAAATTTTGTAGCAAGGTGTTGCGCATGAAGACCCGGGTGATCGAGCTCAACCCGCAGGTCCTGGTGGCATGCCGGGGTTGGTTCAAGCTGCCCGCTGACAGCGCCCGTATGCAAGTGATCCTGGCCGATGCGGCCGAAGAAATTCA
>CANGMW010000035.1 GCA_947454695.1 Comamonadaceae bacterium
CCACACCGCCGTCGCCGGGCCGCCCCAAGGCGGCGGACACCCCCTCGGGGGGCAGCGAGGACACGCCAGTGCCGAGCGAGGGGGCCACACCGCCGTCGCCGGGCCGCCCCAAGGCGGCGGACACCCCCTCGGGGGGCAGCGAGGAAACGCCAGTGCCGAGCGTGGGGGCCACATCGCCGTCGCCGGGCCGCCCCAAGACGGCGGACACCCCCTCGGGGGGCAGCGCAGCACACGCAGTGGCCAGCGTGGGGGCCACACCGCCACCGAATTGCATCGCGCAATTGCCCACGATGTAGTTGATCTCGGTCTGGCCGAACATTTCATTGACCGTCACGCCCAACTCCTGCTGGCAATAGGCAAACACCGCGTCGCCCACCGCCTCACCCGCACTCATGATGGCCTGCAGCTTGAGTGCAAAGCGCTGGCTGGGCTTGGGGTAGTCCTTCATCATCGCTTTGAGCGCCGTGGGGAACAAAAAGGTGTGCGTCACGTCGTAGCGCTGCATCAACTCAAACGCCGCCTGCGAGCTGAAGCGCCCGTTGAAAGCCACAATCGGCCGGCCGAAATACAGGGTGGGCAGCAAGGCGTCGAGCAAGCCGCCGGTCCAGGCCCAGTCGGCCGGCGACCAGAACACGCTGGGAATACGGGTCTGCGGCAAGTCGGATGCAAGGGTACGGCCCGCTGTGGGGAAAGGGTCAAAGCCAAACCAGTTCTGGCTGCACACAAAACCACTCAGGTTGCCGATGAGCGCGCGGTGCGGGATGAGCGCGCCCTTGGGGTTGCCGGTGGTGCCGCTGGTGTAGATCAGCACCGCAGCGTCTTCGGCGCGGGTGCTGACCCATGCAAATTCTTCGGTCTGTTGGGCCAGCAAAGCGGCATAGTCCAGGTCAGCCACGGCTTGCGCGCCCTCGCCCACCCCGATGACATGGCGGACTTGCTCGCAACTTTCCCGGGCGGCCAACAAATTCACGATGGCGCTGGCATCGCAGATCGCCACAGCCGCGTCGCTGTCTTGCAGCCGGAACTGCAAGGCCTCGGGGCCGAACAACATGGACAGGGGCATGGCCACCGCGCCCATTTGCAAAATGGCGATGTAGGCCACCGCGGTTTCAAAACGCTGGGGCATGACCACCGCCACGCGGTCACCGGGTCGCACACCCAAGTCTCTGAGCGCGCCACTGAGCCGGTTGGCCTGCTGCTGCAACTCGCGAAACGTGTGGACCCGGGGTGTCACGCCTGTGCCGTCGGCGTAAATGGCCACGCGTTGCGCCGCGTCAGGGGCTTGTGCCCAGCGCCGGCTGCACGCGTGCGCCATGTTGAAAAACTCGGGCACCTGCCAGCGGAACTGGCTGTGCATTTGCGCATAGTGGTCGTGCAAGGACCCGGCTGCCATAGCGGGGAGATTGTCTCGGTGTTGACTGTTGTGCACTGGAAGTCTCCGTATGATGTGCCGAATGTACCAAGTCAAAAGACCCGCCACCAGCACGTTTGTTCCGATCCGCCAACTCAATTACCACGTCCTCAGTTGGGGCCGCCCGTCTGCCCATCATGCGCCCTTGGTGCTTATGCACGGCTGGATGGATGTCGGTGCCTCTTACCAGTTCATGGTGGATGTGCTGAGCGAGGCCTTCATGCAAGACCGTTTCATCATCGCGCCCGACTGGCGCGGCTACGGCTTGACCGGCTTGAATCCGGACACCGCCTCCAACACCATGTACCCGGCCCAGGACAACTACTGGTTTCCGGACTATCTGGCCGATCTGGATTTTTTGCTGGACCACTACGCGCCCAACACCCCGGTGGACCTGGTGGGCCACAGCATGGGCGGCAATGTGGTGATGCAGTACGCCGGTGCCCGGCCAGAACGCATCCGGCGCCTCATCAACCTGGAAGGTTTTGGCATGCCCACCACGCAGGCCACCCAAGCGCCCCAGCGCTATGCCAAATGGATGGACCAGCTCAAAACCCTGCACCAGGGTGAATTGAATTTAAAGCCCTACGACAACGCGGACGGCGTGGCACGCCGACTCATGAAAACCAACCCGCGCCTCTCGCTGGACAAGGCCAGCTGGCTGGCCCAGCACTGGGCACGGCCCAACGCCCAAGGCCAGTGGCAGGTGCTGGGCGACGCGGCCCACAAGGTGATCAACGCCAACCTGTTCCGCCTGGACGAGGTGCTGGCGCTGTACCAAAACATCAGCGCGCCCACCCTGAGCGTGGAAGCCAGCGACAACCAGATGGACCAGTGGTGGCAAGGCAAGTACACCCTGGCCGAATTCCATGAGCGGCTCACCCACGTGCCGCAGCTCACCCGCGCGCTGGTGAGTGACGCCGGCCACATGCTGCACCACGACCAGCCCGAGCAACTGGCCCGGCTGATCGAGGACTTCACGCGCTGATTCAGGCGCAAATCCTGACGGGAACTAAAATAGCGGGTTGGGCGCAAAACGCCCCCCGTTTTTTTATATTCACAGGATTTCCATCATGGACGCAGAACGCACCAACCTCATTGGCACCACACTGGCTGACTTGACGCTGCGCGCCGCCGAGCTTCGGGGGTATCTTTGACTACGATGCCAAGTCTGAACGCCTGAGAACCGTCAACGCATCGCTGGAAGATCCCACGGTCTGGAACGACCCCAAGCGGGCCCAGGAACTGGGCAAAGAAAAAAAATTGCTCGACGGCGTGGTCGTCACGCTGGACAAACTCAGCACCGAACTGGCCGACAACACCGAGCTCTTTGAGATGAGCCGCGCTGACAACGACGAGGCCGGCCTGATCACCATTGAGTCTGAAACCGAAAAGCTCACCAGCATCATCAAGGATCTGGAGTTCCGCCGCATGTTCAACAACCCGGCGGACCCGCTGCCGTGTTTTCTGGACATCCAGGCCGGCGCGGGCGGCACCGAGGCCTGCGACTGGGCCAGCATGCTGCTGCGCCAGTACCTCAAGTACGCCGAGCGCAAAGGCTTCAAAACCACGATTGAAGACGAGACCGCCGGCGACACCGCCGGCATCAAGGGCGCCACCATCAAGATCGAGGGCGACTACGCCTTTGGCCTGCTGCGCACCGAAACCGGCGTGCACCGTTTGGTGCGCAAATCACCCTTCGATTCCTCAGGCGGTCGCCACACGAGTTTTGCCAGCGTGTTCGTCTACCCGGAGATCGACGACTCGATCGAGATCGATATCAACCCGTCTGATGTGCGCACCGACACCTTCCGCGCCAGCGGTGCGGGCGGCCAGCACATCAACAAGACCGACTCGGCGGTGCGACTGACGCACATCCCCACCGGCATCGTGGTGCAGTGCCAGGACGGCCGCAGCCAGCACAGCAACCGCGACGTGGCGTGGAAACGCCTGCGCTCGCGTCTGTACGACCACGAGATGCGCAAGCGTCAGGCCGAGCAGCAAAAGCTTGAAGACAGCAAAACCGATGTGGGCTGGGGTCACCAGATCCGCTCCTATGTGCTGGACAACAGCCGCATCAAAGATTTGCGCACCAACGTCGAAGTCTCGGCCACCCAAAAGGTGCTGGACGGCGATTTGGATGTCTTCATCGAAGCCTCGCTCAAGCAAGGCGTCTGAAGATGACACACCCCCTTTTTGGAGATCCCCATGCGTGAAGGACAAAGCAACATCATCCGGCGCGAGGACTACACGGCACCGGCTTTTTGGATCGACACGGTTGAACTGACGTTTGACCTGGACCCGGCCAAAACCCGTGTGCTCAACAAAATGACCCTGCGTCGCAACCCCGACGTGGCGGCTCAGCCGCTGCGCTTGGACGGCGAGGATCTCAACCTGGCGCGCGTGCTGGTGGCCGGTCAGGGCACCTCGTTCAAGATGGACGACGGCCAACTCGTGCTGGAAAATCTGCCAGAAGGCAACGCGCCCTTCGAGCTGGAAATTTTCACCACCTGCGCACCAGCCAAGAACACCAAGCTCATGGGCTTGTACGTCAGCAACGATTCGTTCTTCACCCAGTGCGAGGCCGAGGGGTTCCGCCGCATCACTTATTTCCTGGACCGCCCGGACGTGATGGCCAGCTACACCGTCACGCTGCGCGCGGACAAATCGCTCTACCCGGTGCTGCTGTCCAACGGCAATCTGGTGGCGCAAGGCGACCTGGAAGACGGCCGCCACTTTGCCCAATGGGTGGACCCGCACAAAAAACCGGCTTACCTGTTTGCTTTGGTGGCCGGCAAGCTGGTGGCGCGCGAGCAGCGCATCCTCTCTCTTGCAGGTAAGGAACACCTCTTGCAGGTCTATGTGCGTCCCGGCGATCTGGACAAAACTGAACACGCCATGAACTCACTCATGGCCGCCATCGCCTGGGACGAGTCCCGCTTTGGTCTGCCGCTGGACCTGGAGCGCTTCATGATCGTGGCCACCAGCGACTTCAACATGGGCGCCATGGAAAACAAGGGCCTGAACGTCTTCAACACCAAGTTCGTGTTGGCCAACCAGGCCACCGCCACCGATGTGGACTACGGCAACATCGAAAGCGTGGTGGGACACGAGTATTTCCATAACTGGACCGGCAACCGCGTCACCTGCCGCGACTGGTTCCAGTTAAGCCTCAAAGAAGGCCTGACGGTGTTCCGCGATCAGGAGTTCAGCCAGGACCTGGCCGGCGACGCCTCAGCCCGCGCGGTCAAACGCATTGAGGATGTGCGCGTGCTGCGCACGGCCCAGTTCCCGGAAGACGCCGGCCCCATGGCGCATCCGGTGCGGCCTGACAGCTATGCCGAAATCAACAACTTCTACACCGTCACCATTTATGAAAAGGGCGCAGAAGTCGTTCGCATGATGCAAACGCTGGCGGCCCATGGCACGACATCAGGCCGCAATGGCTTTGCCAATGGCATGCGCTTGTACTTCGAGCGCCACGATGGTCAGGCCGTGACCTGCGACGACTTTGCGCAAGCCATTGCCGATGCCAACCCCGGCTCGGAGCTGGCGCGACTGCTGCCGCAATTCAAACGCTGGTACGCACAAGCCGGCACACCGGTGGTCAAGGCCGCGGGCCACTACGACGCGGACCAGCGTTGCTACACCCTCACGCTGAGCCAACACTGCGCGCCCACGCCGGGCCAGCCCGCCAAAGAACCGTTTGTCATTCCAGTCAACATGAGCTTGCTCAGCGCCCAGGGCCAGACCCTGCCTTTGCAGCTCGATGGCACCCAGGCCGGCGCCGATGCTTGCACCGTGGTGCTCTCGCAAGCATCGCAAACCCTGCGCTTTAACAACCTGGATGCGCAGCCCGTGCCGTCGCTGCTGCGTGGCTTCAGCGCCCCGGTGGTGCTGGACTACGACTACAGCGATGCAGAACTCCTCACCCTGCTGGCGCACGACACCGATCCCTTCAACCGCTGGGAAGCGGGACAGCGCCTGGCCATCCAGCGCGCCCTGGCCTTCATCCAAAGCGGCGCTGCCATCGGCAGTGTGCCGGTGCTCGACGAAGCTTTTCTCTCGGCCATGCGTGGCGTGCTGCGCCACCCGACGCTGGACGCGGCCTTCAAGGAGCTGGTGCTCACGCTGCCTTCGGAAACCTACATCGCTGAACAACTCGCTGAGGTCGACCCGCAGCGCATCCATGCCACCCGCGAAGCCATGCGCGCGCAACTCGCACAAGCGCTGTTCGCCGACTGGGAATGGGCCTATGAGGCGCATGCCGTCAAGGGCGGCTACCGAGCCGACGCCGTGTCAACCGGCCGGCGCGCCTTGCGCGGCATGGCGCTGGCGATGCTGTGTCTGGCCGCTCGCGCAAGTGGCGACACCGTTTGGCCCGGTCGCACCTACCAGTGCTTCAAGGATGCGTCCAACATGACCGACCGCTTCAATGCACTCAGTGCGTTGGTCGGCAGCGGCCATGCGTTGGCCACGCCGGCGCTGGCGCGTTTTCACAGCCTGTTCAGCAACGAAGCCTTGGTGCTGGACAAATGGTTCTCGCTGCAGGCGGGCACTTGCGACCGCGATGGTCAGGTGCTGCCGGCGGTGCGCCAGCTCATGTCGCACCCCGACTTCAACCTGCGCAACCCCAACCGCGCGCGCAGCCTGATCTTCAGCTACTGCAATGCCAACCCGGGCGCCTTCCACCGCGCGGACGCGGCCGGCTATGTATTCTGGAGCGAGCGCGTGATGGAGCTCGACGCCATCAACCCGCAGGTCGCCGCCCGTCTGGCACGCGCCCTGGACCGCTGGAAAAAACTGGCTGAGCCTTACCGCAGCGCAGCCCGCGAAGCCATTGCGCGGGTAGCCGCCAAGCCCGATCTGAGCAACGATGTGCGCGAGGTCGTCACCAACGCCCTGGCCAATGTTTGAAGAGGAGACCGTCCATGAGTAAAAATATTTCCCTCACCCGCTATCTGGTGGAACAACAACGTGTGGATGGTCACATCCCCTCGCAGCTGCGCTTGTTGCTCGAAGTGGTGGCCCGCGCTTGCAAGGGCATCAGCCAGGCGGTGAACAAGGGCGCCTTAGGTGGCGTGCTGGGCAGCGCCGGCAGCGAGAACGTGCAAGGTGAAGTCCAGAAAAAACTCGACATCATCGCCAACGAGGTGCTGATTGAAGCCAATGAATGGGGCGGCCACTTGGCGGCCATGGCCTCCGAGGAAATGGACCAGATCTACACCGTGCCCAACCGCTACCCGCGCGGCGAATACCTGCTGCTGTTCGATCCCCTGGACGGCTCCAGCAACATCGACGTGAACGTGAGCATCGGCACGATTTTCAGCGTCCTCAAAATGCCCGAAGACGACCGCACCGTGGAAGAGCACGACTTCCTGCAAGCCGGCGCCAAGCAAGTGGCCGCGGGCTACTGCGTGTACGGCCCGCAAACGACGCTGGTGCTCACCGTGGGCGACGGTGTGGCCATGTTCACCCTGGACCGCGAACAAGGCTCGTTTGTGCTCACGCAAGAGAACGTGCGCATCCCCGAGGACACTCAGGAATTTGCCATCAACATGAGCAATATGCGGCACTGGGACGAGCCGGTGAAGCGCTATGTGGATGAATGCCTGGCCGGCAAAGACGGCGTGCGCGGCAAGAACTTCAACATGCGCTGGATCGCCAGCATGGTGGCCGATGTGCACCGCATCCTGACCCGCGGCGGCATCTTCATGTACCCCTGGGACAAGCGCGAGCCCAACAAGCCGGGCAAACTGCGACTGATGTACGAGGCCAACCCGATGAGCTGGCTGATCGAGCAGGCCGGCGGCGCGGCCACCAACGGCAAGCAACGCATTCTGGATATCCAACCCACCCAGCTGCACGAGCGCGTGAGCGTGATCCTGGGCTCCAAAAACGAGGTCGAACGCGTGACCGCCTACCACGCGAAGGTATAATTGCGGGCATTGCCGGTGTAGCTCAGTCGGTAGAGCAGCTCATTCGTAATGAGAAGGTCGGGTGTTCGATTCATCTCTCCGGCACCAAATTAAAAAGCCCTGATTCGCAAGAATCGGGGCTTTTTTCTTGGATCAGGTGCCAAAGGGACCCCCTTGAAACGACCGCGAAGCTTTCTAAGGGAATGCAGCAATGCTTGCTGCATGGGCAGAGTTAAGAACGTACACTGACTCAAGCCCTCCACCTCAAAATGCGTATGAAACAGTTGTTCGGTTTGTTGCTCGCGCTCTTTGCAAGTTTGTCGAACGCCCAGTTCATAGAGCACGAAGAACGGGACAAACGCTACCCCATACCCGCTTCGTTTGTTCGAGGTACGCCGCACCAAGTTGGAATGTTCACGCACATGGCGCAGATAACGCCAACATGCAAAGTTGCCAAGTCATCAGCGCCCGTGCCCTTGCAGCGTGCCCCACGCGATTTATCGAAAACGCAATACGAACTAATTTTCAATTACACATTGAAAGAGCATCTCGAAAAAAACAACGTGATGGGACTCACGTTTGTGCGAGACGGCAAAGTGATTGACCAGCACTACCAATACGAGCGCCGAGCAGATGACTTATTTGCATCCTTTTCAGCTGGCAAATCAATAACCAGCCTTTTGATAGGCATTGCACTCGATGAAGGATTGATAGCAAGTCTTGATGACCCGGTTTCAAAATACACAGATCGAATTCACGAATCCAGCTACAGCAAAATAAAAATCAGATCGCTACTTCGGATGTCATCGGGCATTCCCTATTCAGAACCCCACACGGGCAGGGGCGATGCATCTGTTTTTGATGAATCATTACGTCACAAATCAACTTCAAGTGTGCCAAAAACACTCAACCAATGGCAACGCGACAGTGTTGATGAAGGTAAAAAATTCAACTATGCAAGCATAGAAACTGCCGTGCTTGCTGAGGTCATCCGCGGAGCAACTGGGAAAAGTATTTGTCAATACACGCAAGACAAACTGTGGGAGCCCATCGGTGCTGAAACAGATGCATTTTGGGAAACAGACAGCGAAGGCAATGTCTTAGGTCATTCTGGATTTAACGCCACTCAATCTGACTATGCAAAAGTGGCTGTGATGCTTGCCAATATGGGAGAAATTAATGGTCGGCGCGTACTTTCAGCGGAGTACATCGACCAAGCCACCAATGTGGACAGGCAGCCGGAAGGATTTAAATACGATCAGGCAGAGAAGCTATCAGGTTACGGCTACCAATTCTGGCTTCAAAAAAATGCTGGTCGCTACTATATGAATGGCTCATACGGCCAGTATGTATTTGTTGACCGCGATTCAAAGTCCGCCCTAGTCATCCACACTGCAGACCCTGTCCGTGTGAACGCAATGAGATCACTGAGAACCAGACGGCTTTTCGACGGCCTTATCAAAGCAACCGATCCGCAATAACCCATCCAGATCTTGAGTGCGCAATATTAAATGCACGCCTAGACCTTAAAGTAGCTCGCCCCATGTTCACAAAAATTGCCGCCATCACCCTGCCCATCTTCGCACTGGCGCTGGTGGGGTTTCTTTATGGCCGGCGCATCAAACCGGATTTGGCCGGGGCCAACAAGTTGGTGGTGGATGTGGCCCTGCCGGCGTTGATTTTCACGTCCTTGTCGTCCAAGACTTTTGATCCGATATCCGCTGTGCCGTTCACCGGAGCCGCCATTGCCTTGATCGTGCTCACCGGCCTGATCGCCTGGCCTCTGTCCAGATTTTCGGGCACCTCAAGACAAGCTTTTTTGCCCTGCGCCATGTTCACCAATGTGGGGCCGGTGGGCATTCCTTTGATCGCACTGGCTTATGGCCCGCAGGGCTTGGCGCCGGCTGTGGTGCTGTTGGTGATTTCCAATGTGCTGCACTTCACGCTGGGCGCGGGTGTGATGAGCGGCAAGGTCGATTGGCGCATGGTGTACGCCAACCCGCTGGTGTGGGCCACGGTGCTGGGGGTGGGCAGTTCGCAACTGCACCTGGCGTTGCCGGCTTGGCTGGATACGTCCCTGGCCATGATCGGCAGTGTGCTGGTGCCCATGATGCTGCTCTCCTTGGGAACCCGGCTGGCCACCAGCAAGGTGGCTGACGCACGGGTGGGCGCGCAATCTTCGATGTTGATAGGGCTCGTCCGCTTTATCGCGGTCTTCGCGGTGTTGGGGTTCATTCCCCTGCAAGGCGTTGAGCGCGGCGCGCTGATTTTGTTTGCTTGCCTACCGCCTGCTGTGTTTAACTTTTTATTGGCAGACAAGTTCCAAGTGGCACCCAACCAGGTGGCGTCGACCGTCATCCTGGGTCACGTCTTGAGTCTGGTGTTTTTGCCTTTGGGTATTTGGGTGGCGTTCAGTTAAAGAAAAAGCGCGTTCATTTGAGAGACGCCTCAGTTAATCCCCACCGCCCGCTGCTGTTGCCGCACATACGCGGTGATGTGCGCCACCTCGTCGGCGCTCACGCCCGGCACGGGCTTCATGTCGCCAAACCGCCAGTGGTGCGCACGCGCGCCATAGCGCACCGCCATCTGGAAGGACGCATCGCCGTGGTGCGATGGCTCATAAATGCGGTCCAGCAAGGGCGGGCCTTGTTCGGTGCCACGCAAATTTTGACCATGGCAGGCCGCGCAGTTTTTCTCGAACAGGCGCTTGCCTTGCGTGGCGTTGGGCATGAGCCCGGCGCTGGGGGTGGGCACAGTCAGGTTCTGGGCTTGGACTGAGACGATGCCGGTGGCGACCAGCAGGCCGATAAGCGGGCGAAGCAAGGGTGACATCCGTTTGCCTTTCTTAGATTTATCATTCTAAGTATGAGAATTCTTTTGGCTGAAGACGATGTGTTGTTGGGTGAGGGCCTGTGCGCAGGCCTCAAACAACGGGACTTTCAGGTGGACTGGGTGCGCGATGGTGTGAGCGCTGAACACGAAATGCGCGCCCAACCCTTTGCGGCCGCCATTTTAGATTTGGGCCTACCGGGTCTGGATGGCATGGCGGTGCTGCAGTCGGTACGGGCGGCCAATTGCAATGTGCCCGTGCTCATTCTGACGGCGCGGGAAGCCGTGGCGGACAAACTGCAGGGCTTCGCTTTGGGCGCTGATGACTACATCCTCAAACCGGTGGATCTGGATGAGTTGGCAGCGCGCCTCCATGCGGTGGTCCGGCGCACACATGGTCAGCCCCAAGAGAGTTTGCGGGTGCAAGACGTGGTCCTGACCCCGGCCAGCCGCAACGTGACGCTGGATGGTGAGGCGGTGACCTTGTCCCTGCGCGAGTTCGACCTCTTGCATGTCTTGATGTTGAATGCAGGCCGCGTTTTGTCGCGCGAGCAAATCGAGCAACGCTTGTACGCTTGGGGGCAAGAAGTAGACAGCAACGCGGTGGAGGTGCACATCCACCACCTGCGGCGCAAACTGGGTGCCTCGCTGATCCAAACCGTGCGCGGCATTGGCTATGTGCTGCACAAATCGAGCAGCGAAGCCGTATGAAACAAGCCCGTCCGCTGCAGGTAAAACTGACCTTGTCTGTCCTACTGGGTGTGAGCGCCATTTGGGTGGTGATGCTGCTTGTGATCTGGCAAGACAGCCAGCGCCAAATCGACAAATTGCTCGATGACCACTTGGTGCAGTCGGCCGCCTTGCTGGTGGCCCAGCAAGGGCCTCATGTTTTTGATGAAGATCCCAAGGACACGCTGGTGGCTCACCCCAAAGTGGTGAGTGTGATGTACCAGGTTTTCCATGACGAGGCGCTGACGCTCAAGTCCGACAATGCGCCTATGCAGCCCATGCAAGCCAATGGCAAACCATTTGCGGTGGGCTTTGATGATGTGGTGATAGAGGACTCGGTCTGGCGTGTGTATGCCTCTTTTGGGGAGGAGACCGATGTGCATGTGTATGTGGCCGAGCGCGTTTCCAGCCGCACAGCGATTTTGCAGGCCGTGCTGCGCAGTGCGTTTTGGCCCTTGCTGGTGGCCTTGCCTTTGCTGGGCCTGAGTATTTGGTGGACTATTCACCGTGGCTTGCGTCCCCTGCGTCAATTGAGTGCGGCATTATCTGAGCGGGGTACCCGCGACTTTCACAAATTCACTTTGAGCCACGCCTCGCAAGAAATCACTGCGGTGGTGGATGCACTTAACGCTTTGTTTGCCCGCATAGAAACTTTGGTGGACTCGGAGCGTCGCTTCACCGCCGACGCTGCGCATGAATTACGCACGCCCATTGCGGCCATCCGCACGCAAGCCCAGGTGGCACTGGGCGCCACCGACGAACCCTCCCGTGCACGCGCTTTGATGGGCACGATTGCAGGGTGTGAGCGCGCCAACCGGGTGCTCACACAACTGCTGGTGTTGGCACGCCTGGAAAACACGGTGCGCGCTGATGCCAAGCTGGTGGACCTGGCTGAGATTTGCCGTGCCACCGCGGCCGAAATTGCGCCTCAAGCGTTTGACAAGCAGCAAGACATGGCGCTGGAGTGTGACCCCGACTGCAGGGTGTTGGGTGATGAAACGCTCTTGGCGCTCATGCTGCACAACCTCATCGTCAATGCGGTTCGCTACAGCCCTCCAGGCGCACAGGTTTGCATCGCCGTGCGCCATCAAGCGGGAAGTGTGGTGGTGACGGTGGACGACAGCGGCCCGGGATTGAATGCTGCAGAAATGCAGCGTGTGGGCGAGCGCTTTTTCAGGGGGCAGCATCAGCTCGAAAGCGGCAGCGGCTTGGGTCTGTCGATTGCCCGGCGCATTGCGTCAGTCCATGAGGGCGCGTTAAAGGTCGCTGCATCCACTTCCCTGCCCGGTCTGCACGTGTCGGTGCGCCTGAAGGCGGCTTGAACTTACGCCGGTTTCTTGACTTACATCAGGTTCTGAATTTCAGGAAAGCTTAATGTAGGCGTGTTGATATCAACTTGCCAGGCACGGTGCTTGGCATTGATAGATGCAATAAACGCTTATGGCCAACCTGACTGTTCAAACCGCACTTGCCAACTTCGCTTCCAACCCGGCACTTGCCGCCGTCACGATTGCGGACACCTCGGCCAATATTGCCGCCAATCTGGACGCGCTCAACACCATGGCCGCCAGCAGCAAGATCACATCGGTCAGCCAAACCGGCACGGTTGCGCCTTTGGCCATCACCGGCAGCCAATTGCTCAACGACAGCAAAATACTCGCCAAAATTTCCGGCACGTACACGATGGTGGTGTCTTCCGTCTTGGCGGCCAATGTGGCGACTGCGCTGGCCAACACCAAAGTCACCTCGGTCACCCTGAGCGACTCGGCTGCCAACATCAACAGCAATCTGGCCGCAGTGGTCACGGCCGGCGCCAACACCAAACTCAAGTCGATCACCGAAACGGGAACACCCGCGCCATTGGCACTGAGCGCTGCACAGTACAGCGCCACGCTCACCGGCAAGCTCACCAACACCATGGTCAGCGTCAGCGCGGTGACCTCCGCCAACGCAGCGACGGTGGCCGCCGACACCAAAGTCAACGCCCTCACGGTGTCCGACAGCGCAGCCAATTTGCTCAAAAATGTCGCAGCACTCGTCACGCTGGCCAATGGCAACAAATTGAGTGCCATCACGGAGACCGGCACCCTCAGCGCCTTGGCGCTCACGCAAGCCCAGTACAGCACGGCGCTGACCAGCAAGTTTGCCAACTTCACTGCCACGGTCAGTGGTGTGAGCCTAGCCAACGCAAGCGCGATCACCGCCGATGCCAAAGTCGCTTCGGTGGCCATCTCGGATGGCAGCGCGAACATCGCAGCCAACTTGAACGCGCTGCAAGCCATGGGCAGCAAGCTGAGCGCCATCACCCAGACGGGTACGGTCACGCCCTTGGCCATCACAGCAGCCCAAGTCAGTGCAGACGCCGCGGCTTTGGGCAAGATCGCAGGCGGCAGCTATACCCTCAATGTGTCTGAGGTGGCTGCAGCCAGCCTTGCCAGCCTGAACACCAATGCCAAAGTGGTGGCCATTCAAGTGACCGACACCGCTGCCAATTTGAGCAGCCTTATTGCCGCCCTGGTCACGGCGGGCGCGGGAAGCAAACTCAAAACCATCACCGAAACGGGCACCGTCACAGCTCTGACGCTCACGGCTGCCCAGTACAGCACCACGCTGAGCGCCAAATTTTCAAATTTCACCGCAGCCGTCACCGGTGTGACGTCAACCAACGCGGCCACGGTAGCGGCCGACAGCAAAGTCTCGGCCGTGTCCATCACGGACAGCTCAGCCAACTTAATTAAAAACCTCGCCTCGCTCGTCACGCTGGCTAACGGGAGCAAGTTGTCGGCCATCACCGAGAGCGGGACCGTGTCTGCACTGGCACTCACCGGCGCGCAGTACAGCAGCAACCTGACGAGCAAATTCAGCAACTTCACGGCGACTGTCAGTGCGGCCAGTGCCGCGCAAGCTGCCAGCCTGGCAGTGGACGCCAAAATCACGTCGGTCACTGTGTCTGACAGCAGCGCCAACATCGCGCTCAACCTGAACGCTTTGCAAGCCAGCGCCAGCAAAATTGCCAGCATCACGCAATCGGGCAGTGCAAGCGCCCTGTCGATCACGGCCGCGCAGCTCAGCGCCGATGCAGTGGCCTTGGGCAAAATCGCGGGCAGCTACAGCTTGAATGTGGGCGAGGTCAGCGCTTCGGCCATGTC
>CANGMW010000036.1 GCA_947454695.1 Comamonadaceae bacterium
ACCCGGAGCTCAAAGCTATCGCGCTGGAATAATCGCTGCGCCGCGCAGGATGTGGCACTAACCGGGTCTCAAGCCAAAGCATTGTGTTCATGCACAAACAAAAATGCCACCAAGACCCATGGCCCTGGTGGCATACAAGTTGGCTTGACTGTAATTAGAACTTCAAACCGATGGTCAGGCCATAGGCAATGGGATCCAGTGTGATGTCTTGCGTCTGACCAGTTGAGAACGTGGTTTTGGTTTTCAGCGGCGTGACGCTGTAGAAAACATCCACGAACCAACGTTTGTCGATGGCAAACGTGGCCCCGACTTGCGTGGTGTAGGTCCACTTGCTGTCCACCTTGAATCGGGTGGGTTGACCACCCGGGTTGGTGATGGACGTTAAAGCGCCGCTGCCAGTTTCGTTGCCGAAGTAGGCATAGGTTGCGCCAAGCCCCACATAAGGACGGACCACACTGGTCGGCTCTAAAAGCCTGTACTGCACAAACAAGGTCGCCGGCAACGCTTCAACCTGGCCCAATTCACCGGTGCCTGCCAAAGCGCCAGCCCCGGAGAGCTTGTGCTTGAACGGCACGGCCAGTGGCAGGTCAAAGGAGATGTTGTCGGTGTACATGTAGGTCACGCCGCCGATGACGCTGCTGGCTGCACTCACGTCAGACTTGGTGCCGCTGATGCTGGACGCGCTCATGTCGCCGCTTTTGACCTGGGGTGCAATGGTGCCAACCCCCATGCGGGCCATCCACTGGCCCGCTTGTTGTGCGCTGGCACTGAATGCGGTGACAAGAGCAGATGCTGCAACCAACAACTGAATCGAATTTTTCATGATCATGTTCCTTTCAGTGGTCGTTTACAGCCAGCCCGCCAGCACGAGGTGCTTGGCCGCTTCTTGTGCGAACAGTTTGTAGCCATAGGGTGTGGGGTGCACGCTGTCGGCAAACAGGTAGGTCGAGATATCGCCTGCCACAACGCTTGGGGAGTTCAGGGTTGAGCAAAACAATGAACTGCTTCCAGTACACGCCGTGGTGGTGACATTGCTGATGCCGTATTGCGCCGGGTGGGTGAGCTGGTCCGTATTGGTGGTGTAGGCATCGCCCAAACGTATGTTGGATTGCCCGGCCAGACCGGCTTGCAGCGACGCATTGAAGGCTTGTGTCATGGCCGAGATAACGGCCCGAAGACCATCGCTGGGAAGGCTGGCAGCGAACGGTGTTTTGCTGACATTGGGCATGTTCAACACCAGGATGAATTTGGCGCCATTGCCTTTGATTTTGGTCAGGATCAGGGAAGCCAGGTCGGAGCCGACGCCCGTCATTTTGCTGACCATGACGCCCGCAGCTGCTGTGGAGGGGTCGCCACTGCTCAGAACGGCGTTCACTTGATCGTCGGTCCAGCCGGCAAATGTTGTGGCGTACGTCCTGAAGTTGGACGCGCTTGGCATATCGACGACGGTCGCCAATACGCTGTAAACGCTGAACTGTACGAACAGATCGTTGGCACCAGCCATCACCGTGACCAGTTCAGTTCCGGTGAAGTTATTGGTTACCGCTAGGTGCCTGTCAATTTGCGAAGTGATCGGTACGGTCAAAGCACCCACATAAGGAGCCGATTCGCCTTGGGCAGTAGCCAAAACGATATTGCCCGGTCCATAGGGGTGGATGACGCGTGAGCCGCCTTGGGCGTAATTGCGACACGCGTCGTTGTAGGCCGGGGTCACAGAAAAGTTGTATGCCGGCGTGGCGTTGTAAGTACCGGTCAGTCCAGTCTGTGCCGCACAGGGCGCTGCAACACCCAATTGAGCCGCCAAGATTTCAGTCCAGTTTTTGGCTGCTGGCCCGTTGACCGTGAACATGCCACCGCCAGCCAACGCAACACCACCGACCTTGTAAGCGCCTACGTCGCTCAAGCTGTCGCCAAAATTCACCATGGAGGTGAACTTGTATTTGGGCGCTTGAGTCCCATCGCCGCTGCCACCACCGCAGGCAGCCAGCACGATGGCTGCCAGCAGCCCTGTAGCCAATCCTTTTCCAAACCGCATGTGCGTCTCCAGAGTTGAAAGCAATTTAAAAGTACGACCGCACTTTTATCATTTGCATACTAATGAGGACTTTTACTGGCTCAAACGGGGGAAACCCTTGGGTTTATGGAGGCAAGACGGCGGAAACGGGGCCGCAATTTTTTGTGTCTGATGAACGGTCATGCAGGGGTTATTTGCCGTTCACAAAACTACCCGACTTTCCCCCATGCTTTTCCAGCAAGGTCACGTCAGTCATGGTCATGCCGCGGTCTACGGCTTTGCACATGTCGTAAATGGTGAGCAGGGCGACTTGCACGGCGGTGAGGGCTTCCATTTCCACGCCGGTCTGGCCCACTGTTTCGACGGTGGCGGTGCAGCGCACGTGGTCGGGCGCATTGCCGCTGGCCGGATGCAGGCTGAATTCCAAAGCCACGCGGGTCAGCGCGAGCGGGTGGCACAGGGGAATGAGCTCACTGGTTTTCTTGGCGGCCTGGATGCCGGCAATACGGGCGATGCCAATGACGTCGCCTTTCTTGGCGGTACCGCCTTCTATAATTTTCAGCGTATCCGACAGCATCTCGATACGCCCTGTTGCAACGGCTTTGCGGTGGGTGCTTGACTTTCCCGCAACATCCACCATGTGGGCTTGGCCTTGCGCATCGAAATGGGTCAGAGAGTTCATATCAAGTCAGTGAACGATACAGTGAAGGGAGGATCATACGATCATGTTCAAACTCAAGTCTATCGACTGGGCCCCGCGTCTCAAAGCCAGCGGCCTGCATTTGCTCATCAGCCTGGGCGTGGCCGCGCTGGCCGCCACCTTGGTGTTTGTCATTTGGTACCCCTATCCCTACCGCGTCATCTCGGGCGGCCAAGAGCTCTTTCTGATTCTGGTCGCCGTGGATGTACTTCTGGGGCCGCTGATCACCTTGTCCGTGTTCAACCTGAAAAAACCAAGCCGAACTTTGAAAAAAGACCTCGCCGTGGTGGGGTTGTTGCAAGTCGCCGCCCTGGCCTATGGGCTTTGGACGATGTCGCTGGCCCGCCCCGTGCATCTGGTGTTTGAGATCGACCGCTTTCGCGTGGTCCACGCGGTGGACGTGCCGCTGGAAGAGTTGGCTCAGGCCGATCCCCGCATTCAAGCCCTGCCGCTCATGGGCCCGAGCCTGTTGACCCTGCGGCCGTTTAAGAGCGAGAACGAAAAAATGGAGGCCACCATGGCGGCCTTGCAAGGCATAGCGCTGGCCGCGCGACCAGACTTGTGGCTTCCCTATGAAGGTGGGATCAGCAGCGTCTTGCAAGTCGCACAGCCGCTGCGTGTGCTCAAAGCCAAGTTCCCTGACCGTCAGGCACAAATTGATGAAGCTGTTGCCAAGACCGGGCGACAGACGGATGCATTGATGTATGTGCCCATGGTCGGGCGTGATACCTTCTGGACTGTTTTCATCGACCCCATCACAGCGCAAGTGTTGGCCTATCTGCCTTTGGACCCATTTTGAACGTTCCCTCGTCGTCAGCGAAAACCCAACCAGCCCCGCTCTGCCAGCGAATTGCGCGCGCCACCTTGGCGCTGTGCTTGGCTTGCCTGCAGGTGTGTTGGCCTGTGGGCGCCTGGGCGCAACCGCTGCCCACGCTGGGGGACAGTGCTGACATGAGCACCAGCGCCGAGCGGCGACTGGGTGACCGAATTGCCGCGCAGATTTTTCAGGATTCCGACTACCTGGATGACCCTGTCTTGATGGACTATGTGCAAGGCATTTGGTCCAAGCTGATGGTCGCTGCGCGCAGCAAAGGGGATTTGTCCGACGAGCTAGATGACACGTTTGCGTGGACGATTGTGCTGGACCGTGATCGCACGGTGAACGCCTTTGCGTTGCCGGGCGGCTACATGGGCGTGAACCTGGGTCTGATTGCGGTGGTGAGCAGTGAAGACGAGTTGGCCTCGGTGTTAGGGCACGAGTTAAGCCACATCACCCAGCGGCATATTTCTCGCCTCATAGGGCGTCAAAGCGCGCAAGGTCCTTTGCTTTTGGCTGCCATGATTTTGGGCGCTATGGCCGTGGGCAGTAACCCGCAAGCGGCCAGCGCGATGATCGTCGGCGGGCAGGCCGCGGCGATACAAGGGCAGTTGAATTTTTCGCGCGACATGGAGCGCGAGGCCGACCGCGTGGGCTATGGCGTGATGACACAAGCAGGCTACCAGCCGCAAGGCTTTGTCACCATGTTCGAAAAATTGCAGCAAGCCAATCGCTTCAATGACACGGGCGGGTTTCCTTATTTGCGCAGTCACCCCATGACCACCGAGCGTATTGCAGATATGCAAACGCGCCAGCAGTTGCTGCCCGACCCGGTGCCCACCCGGTTAACCATGCTCCATGCGCTGATTGCTGCGCGCGCACGGGTGCTCAGCACGCCTAAATCTGAAAATCTGTTGCCGATTGTCGAGCAGGCGTTTGCGCCGGGCTACGACAAGCTGTCTGTCGAGCAGCAGGCGGGGGTCCTGTACGGCGCCCTGTTGGCCGGCGGCAAGCTCAAAGTGCTGAGCAGGGTCTGGCCCTTGTACGCCACCCTCCAAGGCATGACTGCGACGGATGCGCGCAGTTCAAAGCTGGTTCGTTGGCTGGGCGAAGAAGTCGCTTTAGCCGACAACGACATACCTAAAGCACAGCGTTTAATGGCAACCGATGAACCCGATCAAGCTTCACGCGCCGGTTTGTTTTTATGGGCGCAAATCGCCACCCCTTCTTCGCCACAGCGGGTGACCCAGCAAATGCAAACGTGGATTGCCAATCACCCCAAAGACGCGCCCGCCTGGCTGCTGCTGGCGGGCGCCTATGCTGTTCAGGGCAAGCAGGTTCAGGCGGTGCGTGCAGAGGCCGAGTCGTTTGCCGTGACCATGAATTACAGCGCTGCGCAAAATAGATTCAAAGCCGCTCAAGATTTGCTGCGACAGTCCAAGGACGTGGACCACATTGAGGCCTCGATCATCGACACCCGCAAACGGCAGATTGACTCACTGCTTCGGGAACAGGCGCTCGAGCGCTGAGTCAATGATCAGGCCGAAGGCCGAGTAAATCAGCGAGCCCAACAGCGCTGAACCAAAGCCGTTCACTTGGA
This sequence comes from Comamonadaceae bacterium, assembly GCA_947454695.1. Taxonomy (GTDB): domain Bacteria; phylum Pseudomonadota; class Gammaproteobacteria; order Burkholderiales; family Burkholderiaceae_C; genus CANGMW01. Next base: position 5,132 of record CANGMW010000036.1, read on the forward strand.
AGCCATCAAGCATATTGGCCGCCGCCCAAAACAACAGGGCGTTGATCACAAACAAAAACAGACCCAACGACATGACGGTGACCGGCAGGGTCAGCAAAATCATGATGGGGCGCAAGAAAATATTCAACAAGCCAATGACCAAAACCGCGATCAAGGCGCTGGAAAAACTCGAGACTTCAACACCTGAATAAAGCTGCGACACAGCCACCAAGGCGGTGGCACTGAGCAAAAGTTTGAGAATCCATTTCATGGGTTCAAGCATAGCACCCGCTGTGAAAAGCGCAGGCCTTTTGCAAGCAAGAAATAGGCGCAGTGAGTATGATGGCCAGCCCTATTGACCGCACCCCATGCCCTCCATCTACATCACTGACATTGAATCGGCCATTAATTTTTGGCGCGAAAAATCCCCCTCTCCCGATGGGGTGACGCTGGCTAAAGAGATTCACAATTTGGCCGAAATTTATGCCTTGATGGTCTACCACCACAGCTTGGAGGTGGATACCCGCATGCTCAGCGATGCGGGCATGCAGGCTTGGATGGCCTGGTACGACAGTACGCCGGACACGCCGTGCATTGCCATTTGCTCCACCAGCCAAGGCGATGAAATTTGCAAAGGTTGCGGGCGGACCTTTGACGAGGTGCAGTTGTGGACAGAAATGGATGCTGTCTCCAAGCGACAAACTTGGCGTCGCATCACCATAGATGCACAAGCTTGGCGATTCAATCGTTACGCCGAGCGCGCCATCGAATAGCAGAACCTCTCGTGGCAAGCCTGATGCAAGCCAGCTCGGGCCCAGCGCTTATTTCCAGACGAGCGGCTCGATGCTGACCTGATGGGCCGTGTCGCCAAGCGTCAGCACGCCTTCTTGCACGGTGGCTTGCAGTTGCATGCTGCGTTGGGCCAAGGCGCTCAAGGCTTGTGATGACTCGGTTGGGACGCGCAAAACACGCAGATTCTGAGCGCGCGTTAACTTAGACGCCATGCCGCGCCACCACACTTCGGCCGCATGGTTAAAGCAGTAAAGGATCACCGCATCGGCTTTGCCACAAGCTTTGAGCAGCGGCTTCTCTTCGGGTTGACCCACTTCAATCCACAAACGGGTGCGACCGGTGAAGTCTTTGAGCCAGACATCGGGCTCATCGGGGTCGGACAAGCCCGCGCCAAAGGCCAGCGTGCCATCGCCACCGCACACCGATTGCAGCTGGTAGGCGTTGAAGGCCAGGGCGACCAGACGCAACATCATGCGTTCGTCAGTTTCGCTGGGGTGGCGCGCTAGCGTGAGCGCGTGGTCGGCGTAATAGCCGTTGTCAATGTCAGCAATCTGCAGGTTGACTTTGAAGATGGTGGATTTGATGGCCATGCGCGGCTTTAGGATCTCAAACCCGTTTGGCCAGTTCGCTGGCCATGCCGGTGTAACTCGCAGGCGTGAGGGCCAGCAGACGTTGCTTGTCAGCGGCTGGAATGTCCAGGGCTTCAATCAGTTGGTGCAGTGCTTGCGCTGTCACCGCTTGTCCGCGGGTGACGTCCTTGAGTTTTTCATACGCACCGGCCACACCATAGCGGCGCATCACGGTTTGAATCGGCTCGGCCAGCACTTCCCAGGCTTTGTCCAGATCGGCCGCAATGGCTTCACCATTGAGCTCGAGCTTGCCCAGACCGGCCGCCAGCGATTGGTAGGCCAGCAACGAGTAACCCAGCGCCACGCCCATATTGCGCAGCACGGTGGAGTCACTCAAGTCGCGCTGCCAGCGTGAGATGGGTAATTTTTCGCTCAAGTGGCGCAACAAGGCATTGGCCAGGCCCAGGTTGCCTTCCGCATTTTCAAAGTCGATCGGATTGACCTTGTGCGGCATGGTGGAAGAACCGATTTCCCCGGCTTTGAGCCGCTGCTTGAAATAGCCCAAAGACACATAGCCCCAGATGTCGCGCGAGAGGTCGATCAGGATGGTGTTGGCACGCGCCACCGCATCAAACAGTTCGGCCATGTAGTCGTGCGGTTCAATCTGGATGCTGAAAGGTTGGAAATTCAAGCCCAGGCCAAGCGGTTCGGGGGTTTCCACCACGCGGCGGGAGAACGCTTCCCAATTAAAGTCCGGCCAGGCCGACAAGTGGGCGTTGTAATTGCCCACGGCGCCATTCATCTTGGCGAGAATTTTCACCGCTGCGATGCGATCGCAGGCCGCTTGCAGGCGCACCACCACATTGGCAATCTCCTTGCCCACCGTGGTCGGGCTGGCAGTTTGTCCGTGGGTGCGGCTGAGCATGGCGGTGTCGGCATAGGCATGGGCCATGTCGCGCAGTTTGAGCAAAATTTTGTCCAGCGCCGGCAGTACCGCCACGTCGCGAGCCGAGCGCAATTGCAGGCCATGGCTGGTGTTGTTGATGTCTTCGCTGGTACAGGCAAAGTGTACAAACTCGCTGGCGTTTTGCAGTTCGGGCCGGGCCTCGAATTTGGACTTCATCCAGTACTCGACCGCCTTGACGTCATGGTTGGTGGTTTTTTCAATCTCTTTGATGGCATTGCCGTCGGCTTCAGAAAAATTCTTGACCAGGCTGAGCAAGTAGGTGCGTGCGCCTGCCGACAAAGGCTTGAATTCTTGGAATCCCGCATCGCTCAGCGCGATGAACCAAGCCACCTCCACCTGAACGCGGCGATGCATGAAGCCTTGCTCGCTCATGAGCGGACGCAGTGCGGTGAGTTTGCTGGCGTAGCGGCCATCCAGCGGCGAGAGGGCGGAAATGGTGGAGAAAGACATGCCCCTATTGTAGATTGCTGTGTGTAAATTGGCGAAAACGCAAATCGAGCACGTGTCGATTGTTAGAATCAGATTTACATCACTAAACGCCCGACATGAAACTTATTGGATCCACCGCCAGCCCCTACGTTCGAAAAGTCCGTATCGTCATGGCAGAGAAGAAGCTGGAATACAACTTCGTGCTGGACGATGTCTGGTCTGACACCACGTCCATCAGCCAGTCCAATCCGCTGGGAAAAGTGCCGTGCCTGATCATGGAAGGCGGCGAGGCCTTGTTCGATTCGCGCGTGATCGTGGAGTATTTGGACACCTTGTCCCCAGTGGGCAAACTCATTCCAAGTTCAGGTCGCGATCGTGCCGAAGCTAAAACATGGGAGGCATTGGCCGATGGCGTGAACGATGCCGCCCTTTTGGCTCGCATGGAAGCCGTTTGGCCCAAACGCACCCAAGAACAGCGCAGTCAGGCTTGGATTGATCGACAGATCGCAAAAATCAAAATCAGTCTTCAAGCCATGAGTGATGGCTTGGGTGACAAACCCTATTGCAGCGGCATTCACCTGAGCTTGTCTGACATCGCGGTGGGTTGTGCCTTGGACTATTTGGCGTTTCGTTTTCCGCAAATCAACTGGCGCGACGACCATGACAATTTGGCGCGCTTGCTCGACAAACTGTCGCAACGCCCCAGCTTTATTGAAACCGCACCAGTTTGAGGGCTTTGAGCCGGGTCGAGCGGCAAGCCGGTAGTCAAGCCACTGTCACGATGACGACGTAAAATTGTCGCAAAACGGAGGTGCGTCATGCTTTACCCTGAACTCTTCAAGCAACTGGAGTCCGTGCGCTGGGACATGGAAAAAGACATCCCGTGGGCGACGTTTGACGTGACCAAGTTGAGCGAGGAGCAAGCGCAAACCATCAAGATGAACGCCATCACCGAGTGGGCTGCCTTGCCGGCGACAGAAATGTTTTTGCGCGACAACCGCGACGACAGCGATTTTTCTGCCTTCATGTCGATTTGGTTTTTCGAAGAACAAAAGCATTCCTTGGTCCTGATGGAGTACCTGCGTCGCTTCCGGCCGGACCTGGTACCTACCGAGCAGGAGTTGCATGAAGTCCGCTTTGAGTTTGACCATGCGCCCGCACTCGAAACCTTGATGCTGCATTTTTGCGGTGAAATCCGCCTCAACCATTGGTACCGCCGTGCCGCTCAATGGCACACCGAGCCGGTCATTCAGCACATCTACACCACCTTGAGCCAGGACGAGGCACGCCACGGCGGCGCTTATTTGAAATACATGCGCCGCGCCATTGGCAAGTTTGGTGTGGAGGCCAAGGTGGCCTTTGCCAAAGTTGGCGTGCTCATGGCCAGCGCGCGTCGTACCGCCCAAGCCTTGCACCCGACCAATTTGCATGTGAACAAATCCTTGTTCCCGCGTGACTCGATCCAAAGCCGATTGCCCAACCCGCAGTGGCTGGAGCATTGGCTGGACAAGCAAATCAACTTTGATGCAGTTTGGGAAACCAAAGTGGTTGACCGCATTCTGCATAACATGGGCTTGCTGTTGGGGCACAGTTTCAAGACAGTGCAAGAACTCAACCGTTATCGCAAAGAACTGGGCCAAGCGTCGGGCGCTGGCGAGGTTTTAGCGGCAAGTCCGGCCTGAGTTCACTCGCCCACTACAAGCCCGCCCTGGCCTGGACACACGCATGACGCACGCACCGCAGGGACTGCCGTCTTTCTTTGACAAACTGTGCCCGCGTTCAGAGGTGGCTGCGCGCGTGGAAGCCATGGCGCGTCCCTTGGTTTTTACCAACGGTGTTTTTGATGTGATGCACCGCGGACACGCCGTGTATTTGGCGCAAGCCCGGGCGTTGGGTGCCAGCCTGGTGGTTGCGCTCAACACCGACGCGTCCGCCAAGCGTTTGGGTAAAGGCCCCGACCGCCCGTTGAACAACGAAACAGACCGCGCACTCTTGATGGCTGCATTAGGTTGCGTGGACTTGGTGACCTGGTTTGACGAGGACACCCCGCTGCAACTCATCGCCGACATCCGCCCCGACATTCTGGTCAAGGGGGGTGATTACGACATGAACAAACTCCCCGAAACCGCGCTGGTCCACACGTGGGGCGGTCGTGCCCTGGCTTTGCCTTTTGTTCAGGGTTACTCCACCACCGCCTTGGTCAAGAAAATTCGCGCTCAGCCCTGAGCCGTCGGCTCTGGGCCAAAGACACAAGCCCACAGCGTCTCAATCGCTTGTCGTTGTGCGGTGAGCTCTTGCATACCAACTTGTGTGGGACCTTCGTTCAAGCGGGCCTGATGTTGCACGCGACGCAGTTCGCGGTAAGCGTCGGCCGCAGATTCGCCCACCCTATCTGGCAAGAGCCCTTCGGACTGTGCCGCTTGGAGTAAAGCGATGTTGCCGATATTGCGCACCAGGGCCGGATGCTTGACGCCTTGCGACAAGACCAGGTATTGCACGGCAAACTCGGCGTCCACCATGCCCCCCACGCTGTGCTTCACATCGAAGCGGTCTGTAGGTATGCGGTGGGCTTGGCGTACTTTGAGCCGCATGTTCATGATCTCTTCGCGCAGACCCCGGGCATCGCGGTGGGCACAGATCACCGATTGGCGCACGGCATCAAACCGGGTTTGCAATCCCGCGTCGCCCAAAACAAAGCGTGCGCGCGTCATGGCTTGGTGCTCCCAAGTCCAAGCGGTGTTGGAGCCACGCTGCTGCTGGTAGTTGGCGTAAGCTTCAAACGTGGTTACCAGCAGGCCGGAGCTGCCGTTGGGGCGCAAGGCGGTGTCAATGTCGTACAGGTCGCCTTCGCCGGTTTTGACGGTCAACCAGTTGATGAGTTTGCGAACCAGGGCGGCATAAACCTCAGGGGCGCGCTCATCGTCATCTTCGTAGACAAACACAATGTCCAGATCGCTGCCGTAGCCAAGTTCTTTGCCGCCGAGCTTGCCGTAGGCCATGATGGCGAATTGCGGATTCTCGCGGTGGCGGTTTTTCAGTCGATCCCAGCACCAGCGCGTGGTGATGCGCAACACGCTGTCGGCCAAGGCGCTGAGGTCATCGGCGACTTGTTCAACGCTCAAGGCGCCCTCTAAGTCGCGTACCAATGTCCTGAACACTTCCGCGTGATGGGCGCGGCGCAGCAGGTTGAGCAAGTTTTCGTCATCGTCTTCGGCACTGGCCTGAAGGGCTTGACGGCGCTGATCGAGTTCGGCTTCAAACTCGGCGGCTACAAACCGCTCTTGCATCAGGTCAAGACTGGCCAGCTCGTCAATCACGCCGGGGTGCTGCATCAAATAGCGCGCAGGCCATTTGGCCGCACCCAAAATATGCAGCAGTCGCTCATGAACGGCAGGTCTCTCCAGCAACAAGGCCAGGTAGTTTTCCCGACGCAGCAAGGGTTCAATCCAGTCGGCCCAACGCATTGCACATGGTTCGCTCACCATGTCTTGTTTAACCCAAAGCGCCGTGCGTGCCACCAAACGAAACAGGCGTTGGCGCGACTCGTCGCGCAAGGCCATCACCCGCGGGTGCTCGCGCCACTGGGCAATGCGCTCGCGCAAAGCGGGGGGGAGTTCAAGCAGCAAGGCGTCAAAATCCGGCGCCGTTGTCGCAGCCGCCTCCTGCGACGTCGAGTTGCCACAGTGTTTACAAGACGCTTTCGCTGACTGCCCTAGCAAAGTGTCGAACTCGTGCGCGACGAATTCACGGTGTGCGTCCAGGCTGCTTAAGAAGCCACAGGTGTCGTCAAACCCCATTGATTTTGCAATCCAGTCCAGGTCCTGGTCTTGCGTGGGCAAAATGTGGGTCTGTTGGTCGTCCAGGTATTGGATGCGGTGCTCAACCTGGCGCAAAAAAACATAGGCTTTCGCCAGTGTTTGTGCTGTTGTCGATGTCATGAGGCCGGCTTGCGCGAGCCGATCCAAAGCGCTGAGCGTGGGTCGGGTTCTGAGTTCCGGGAATTGGCCGCCGCGTACGACCTGCAACAACTGCACGATGAATTCGATTTCCCGTATGCCGCCGCGAGACAGCTTCACATCATTGGTGCGCTCGGGATGTCCGGCACTGCGCCGCGCCGCATGTTCGCGGATTTGGCGGTGCAGTACGCGTAGCGCTTCAAAAACGCTGTAATCCAGATAGCGACGAAATACAAAAGGCACCACGATGCTTCGCAGCTCGGTGGTGGGGGCTGTCAAAGCAGGGCTAGCGGGTGCCACGATGCGGCATTTGAGCCAGGCAAAGCGCTCCCATTCGCGCCCCTGCACATGGAAGTATTCTTCCAGCGCATCCAGCGAGATAGCGCTGGGGCCCGAGTTGCCGTTGGGGCGCAAGGCCAAATCGACGCGGAACACAAACCCGTGCTCTGTGCTGTCACCTATCAAACTGTAGATGGCGCGCACCGCTTTGGCGAAGTATTCATGGTTGGAGATGCGCCCCCGGCCTTGCGCGTCACCTGCCGTTTCACCGTCCTGGTCGTACACATAAATCAGATCGATGTCGCTGGAGACATTGAGCTCGCGCGAACCCAGCTTGCCCATACCCACCACCCATAATTTGGCGCGCGTGCCGTCAGGCGTGGTGGGCAAGCCGTGTACCTTGTCCAATTCGTGCAATGCTTGAACGCACGCGTGGTCGAGTGCGAACTCTGCCAAGGACGTCATGGCCTGCATGATGTCCACGAGCGGTGCCGAGTCGTTGCAGTCAAGACAAAGCAGTCGCTCCACCACCAGCTGGCGCAAGATGCGCAGCGCAGCAGCAGTGTTATGTCCTGCTGAACACAGCGCAGCATAGGTTTGTTGCAATGCATCCGTGCCCGGGGTGCCTGCGGGCAGTAAATCAAGTAACTCGGGGTAACGGCGACGCACCCGTTGGGCGAAGCGTGAATGGTCGGCCGGCAAAGAGGGTCTGTCGGGTGCTTTCACGCGGACTTCGAACGCGCCCCTAGGGCTGTCTTTGGTCGGGGGAGATACACCATTGCGGTTCATAATTCCAATTGGGAGCTCAAATTCGACAATGCCTGGTATTTCAAGTCACTCTTTACTGCTGCTTAAACCGTTTTCGCGTGCGATGCGGTGGGTGCTTTGGTTTGTGATCGGCGCATGGCTGATCTTCCTGAGCGCGATGGCTGTATTGCATTGGGTCATTGTGCCGCGAATTGGCGAATTGCGCCCTGAGCTTGAAATTCGCGCCTCACAGGCATTGGGGATTCCCCTTCGTATCGGCAGCATCGAAGCGCGACCCGGTGGTATTTTCCCCAGCTTTCAACTCGACAACGTGCGTTTGTTGGATCCCGATGGCCACGACGCCTTGCGCCTGCCGCGTGTCATGGCCACGGTCTCGCCGACCTCACTGTGGAACCTCGGTTTTGAGCATTTGTACATTGACAGCCCGCAATTGCACATTCGGCGTACAGCGCAGGGACGGATTTATGTAGCCGGGTTGGATGTGAGTAAAGACCAAAACAGCGATGGTCGTGCGGCCGACTGGTTTTTCTCTCAGAATGAATTCGTCATTCAAAACGGCAGCGTCGATTGGACGGAT
>CANGMW010000037.1 GCA_947454695.1 Comamonadaceae bacterium
ATGCAGACAGCCTCAATTCGCTATGGGGCGATACCAATGATGTGCTGACCGTGTCCGCCGTAGGCAATGCGGTCCATGGAACGGCAGAATTGGTCAACGGTGAAGTGGTCTTTACCCCCGAGGCCAACTACCACGGCCCGGCCAGTTTCCTCTACCAGGTGGTCGACAGTGCGGGTGCCATGTCGCAAGCTTTGGCGACGTTCAATGTGACAGCGGTAAACGACATCCCCGTCGCCGTTGGGGAGACGATCGCCGTCAACGAAGACACCACTCTGTTGATCAGCCAAGCGGCCTTGCTGCAAAACGACAGCGATATAGACGTTGCCACCGATGGCCAGGTGCTCAGCATCACAGGGGTGTCTAACGCGCAGCATGGCGTGGTGACACTCAACGCAGATGGCACGATTTCATTAATGCCGGAGGCTAACTTCTTTGGTAACGCCAGCTTTGATTACACCGTGGACGATGGCAATGGCGGTTCAGTACAAGCCACCGCCACCATTGCTTTGGCAGCGGTGAACGATGCGCCTGTGGGCTTAGGTGAAACGATCAGCAGTGCAGAAGACCAAGTGCTGACCATCGCGGCCAGTGCGTTGCTGCAAAACGATGCAGATGTGGACAACGCGCTGGCAGAACTCAGTATTGCGCGTGTGCAGTCCGGGGCTGGAGGCACGGTCAGTTTGAATGCCAGTGGCGATGTGGTGTTCACCCCAACGGCCAACTACAACGGTGTCGCCACTTTCACGTATTGGGTCAAAGATTCCGGGGGGCTGGAATCCAACCCGGTGACCACCACCGTCGTCTTGGCGGCCGTTAACGACGCACCAACTTCGCAGGGTGAAGCAGTGTATGGCGCCAGCGAAGATGCGGTGTTCAGCATCAACAAAACCACCTTGTTGGCCAACGACCATGATGTCGACGACCCCGACAGTAAGCTGAGTTTGAGTTGGGTGGGCAATGCCACCGGTGGCGCCGTGAATTTGGATGCGGGTGGCAATGTGGTGTTCACGCCATTTGCCGACTTCAATGGCAATGCCAGTTTTGACTACAAGGTGCGTGACGCGTCAGGGCTGGAGTCGGCCACTGTAAAAGCGGTGATTCCCGTGGCCGCTGTGAATGATGCACCGGTGGCGGTGGATGACCAGTTCACCACTTACAAAAACAGCACGCTCTCAATCAACTTTAATCAACTGACGGGTAATGACAGAGACGTCGATGGCGATACTCTGAGCGTTACTGCGGTGCGAGACAACGCCAACGGGCATGTGCAAATTGTGAATGGGCTAGTGCAGTTTGTAGCCACGCCAGGCTATACCGGCGCCGCCACGTTTGATTATTTAAGCGATGACAGCCATGGCGGGGAAAGCTGGGCAACTGCGTTTGTGGATGTGAAAACGCCACCTAATCAGTATCCAAGCGTGATATTAACAAGTACGAACTTTTTTGGAACAGGTAGTCCTGGGATAGACATTGCTATAGCAAATTGGTATCTCAAGGATGACACGGGCATACAGAGTTTTAGTTTGGTGAGTTATAGCGTTTATGAAAAAAGCGGACGATCACCGTGGCATTGGGGTGACTTGAATGGAGCGACGAGCATTTTTGAGAATCGGCCAGATGGTATGAGTTGGGATTGGTCCCGGTCAATTGGTATTTCGCAACTTGTGAGCACCTGGCTTGTTACGGATACCCAGGGCTTATCAAATGTCTGGCACTTCAATTACGACATAAACCTGGGTGTTACGGCAAACTACATGGAACACTCAGGATATTTCTCCCCCCCCGTCATCCTCGACCTGAACGCCAACGGCGTTCACTACACTTCGCTTCAAGACTCCAAGGTCAAGATCGACGTCAACTTTGATGGCTTGGCCGACCGCATGGCGTGGGCCGCCAATGAGGATGGCGTGTTGGTTTGGGACAAAGACCACAACGGGCGCATCAGTGATGTCTCAGAGTTTGGTTTTCAAAGCCTCAAAGCAGGCGCTCAAACCGATTTGGAAGGCTTGCAAGTCTTGGACACCAATGGCAATGGCCTGCTTGATGCCGCTGATGCCAATTTTTCGGAATTCGCCGTGTGGCAAGACGCCAATGGCAATGGCGTGACTGATGCGGGCGAGTTCAAGTCGCTCGTGGACTTGGGCATTGTCAGCATCAACCTGCATTCAGACGGCCAAGTGCGCGAGGCGGGCACCTTGCTTGCCAACAGTGTTCAAAACGGCAGTGGCGATACCGATGCCGTGGTCATGGGCACTGCTGCTTTCACACGCACCGATGGCAGTACCGGCGTAGTGGCCGACACCATGCTGGCCTTCGAGCCCGCACACGTGGGGCCCGTAGTGAGCTCAAACGCAGCAGGTTCGGCACAGCCTGCGAACGTTTCAGCGCTTGATGTGCCGCTCGACGATGTCGTCAGCGCATCAAGCCCACAACCGCAGGTAGTGCTGACTGATTTGGCAGCGGCCCAGGTGCAAGCCGCTGAAGTGATTCGTCAAGCGCTGCTCTTTAACCAGGTCTGTAATACCGCCATGAACGTGGACAGCGCGCCACTGGGCTTTGTGCCGATTCAGCCCGACGGCCCCCTGGAGGGCATGTTGTCTTTGTCATCCGAAATCGATCATCAGCAATTGCAAGCAGCATAAAAAAATAAAACCATTTAACCAATCAGGGAACACTTTGAAAGAAGAACTCACACTTTTGCAGCTCTACGTCCAACTGCATAACCAACAGATAGAACTCGATCAACTCAAACACCAATTCGCCAGCTACGACCCAGCGGGTCAGCCTGAGCCCTTTGGTGTGGGTGAGACCTTGCAGGCCTTGCAAACACTGGGGTTTGACGCGCAATTGCAGCGCGGCAGCTCCGACAAGCTCCTAGCAGCACAGTTGCCTGCGCTCATGCCCACGCGCGACGGCGACATGATGATCGTGGGCAAGTCGGTGGATGCCGCGCAGCCTCAGGCAGCGCAGTGGGTGGTGCAACAAGCGGGCGAGAGCACGCCCAGCCAGTTGACCCAACAGGCGTTTGAACAGCTGTTTGCCGGCGCATGGATTGAGGCCCAGCTCAAACTTCATGTGGCAGCTCACAACCAGGGCGAGACGGCAACCGGCCAGGAAGCTTTTGGCATTGGCTGGTTTTGGCACACCCTCAAAAAATACCGCTACCTGATGGGTGAGGTCTTGCTGGCCTCGCTCTTTGTTCAAATCATTGCACTCATCACACCGTTGATTTTTCAAGTGGTGATCGATAAGGTTTTAACTAACCGGACGCTGTCGACACTGGATGTGATGGTGTTGGCGCTCTTGGGGGTCAGTCTCTTTGAGGTTGCATTGGGTGGCGTGCGCCACTATTTGCTGAGCCACACCACCAACCGGGTGGACGTGGAATTGGGCGCCAAGCTCTTTAAACATCTATTGCATTTACCCCTTTCCTATTTTGAGAGCCGCCGCAGTGGCGACACGGTGGCGCGGGTGCGCGAGTTGGACAATGCGCGCAATTTCCTGACCGGACAGGCGCTCACCAGTTGGTTGGATTTGCTGTTCGCCGTGGTCTATTTGGGCGTGATGTTTTATTACAGCGTGGCCCTGACCTTGGTGGTCATTGCAGCTTTGCCAGTGCTGTTTGGGGCGTCTGCTCTGATCACGCCTTTGCTGCGTAAAAAGCTGGAAGATAAGTTCGCCATGGGCGCCGAGAACCAAGCCTATTTGGTAGAAACCGTGACGTCCATGGAAACGCTCAAAAGCCTGGCCGTTGAGCCGCAGTGGCAACGCGAATGGGAAAAACGCTTGGCCGGCTATGTGCACACCTCATTTGAAGGTGGGCATTTAGCTAATGCGACCAATCAGTTTGTGGCTATGGCCAGCAAAGTGTTGACCGTGGCGTTGCTGTGGCTGGGTGCGCGTTTGGTGATCGAGGGTGATTTAACGGTGGGCGGACTGATTGCCTTCAACATGCTCAGCGGTCGGGTGAATGCACCCATTTTGAAGTTGTCTTCCTTGTGGCAAGACTTCACACAGATGAAAGTCAGTATCAAGCGTTTGGGCGACATCATGAATGCGCAGCCTGAGCCCGCTTTTCGGGCCAACCGTTCCACGCCACCGGATGTGCAGGGTCGTGTGACGTTTGATCATGTGGGCTTCAGGTACAGCCCCAAGTCCCCTGAGGTCCTGAGCGACTTGAGCTTTGACATTCAAGCCGGTGAAGTGATTGGTGTGGTGGGGGTTTCCGGTGCCGGTAAAACCACGCTGGTGCGTTTGATCCAGCGGCTGTACACGCCCGAGCGGGGCCGTATTTTGATGGACGGCATGGACTTGAACTTGGTGGACACCTCGTGGCTGCGGCGTCAAATTGGGGTGGTGGGGCAGGACACGCTGCTGTTCAACCGAAGCGTGCGCGAGAACATCGCGCTGGCCGATGCCAGCTTGGACATGGAGGCGGTGATGAATGCCGCCAAGCTGGCAGGCGCACATGACTTTGTTTTGCAGCTGCCTGACGGTTATGACACGGTGATTGGCGAAAGAGGTAGCAAGCTCAGTGGCGGACAGCGCGCCCGCATTGCAATTGCCCGCGCCCTGGTCACCAACCCCAAACTCCTGCTGTTGGACGAGGCCACCGCTTCACTGGACTACGAGAGTGAACGCCTGATTCACGACAACATGGCCACCATTGCCCAGGGGCGCACGGTGCTGATCGTGGCGCATCGCCTGTCGACCTTGCGCTTGGCAGATCGGGTGCTGGTGCTAGAGGGCGGGCGGTTGGTGGAGACGGGTAACCACACGGCCTTGATGCAAAAGCAGGGGCGTTATGCCGCTTTGTACAAAGCACACCAAGTGTTGGAGATTGCGAGCTGTGCAGCATGAGTGAATTACCAGCTCAAGAAAATTCGACGGTTGCAGCGGCGCCAACCATGGCAGGGACCCTGAACCCGTTCACCTCTGCATCGTTGGCCATGCAGGTCAAGCCGCCAGCACATGTGGCGCGTATGGCAACCCTGCTCATTTGTGGCATGACAACCGTGGCTTTGTTGTTTGCGTGTATGGCACAGATGGACATTGTGGTATCAGCACAAGGCAAAGTGATTCCATCGGGCAAGAGCAAGGTGATTCAACCGCTTGAGCCTGGTTTGGTCAGGGCCATCCATGTGCGCGATGGACAAAGCGTGAAGGTCGGTGATGTACTGCTGGAGTTGGATCCGACCAATGCTGGAGCCGATCAGGAGCGCTTGAAATACGATGCTTGGGAGACGCAAGCCGACGTGTTGCGTTTGAAGGCCCAGATTGAGGGGCGGTCCAGTTTTGTGGCACCGCTGGGCATGCCACAAGCCACCGTGCTGAACCAGCAAGCCATGCTCCAAAGCCGTGTGGCTGAACAAGGTGCCAAGTTGGCGTCGACCGAGGCCGATGTGGCACGGCGGCAAGCCAACTTGCAAGCCGCTTTCAGCACGGTCGACGAGCTCAAAAGCAGCTTGCCCTTGATGCGCCAGCGGCACGACATGCGGGAGGAGTTAGCCAAGACGGGGCACTTTTCTAAAACCAGCCTGATTGACTCCAAGTTGGAATTGAGTAAGGCAGAAAAAGACTTTGCGGTTCAGTCCGAAAATTTGCGAGAGGCGCAGTCAAACTACCAAGTCGCTTTGGCCCAACGCAACCAAGCACTGGCCGAATACCGTGCCCGTGTTGGCACGGAATTAGTCGAGGCCACACGCAAACGGGATGCGGCCAAGCAGGAATTTGTCAAAGCCAACCAACGCTTGAACATGCAATCTTTGCGCGCACCGATAGACGGTGTGGTTCAGCAACTGGCCGTCACCACGGTGGGTGGCGTTGTCACAGCTGCTCAACCCCTTTTGACAGTGGTGCCTGAGAACACGCCGTTGGAAGTCGAGGCACAGATTTTGAACCGTGACATTGGTCATCTGCACGTTGGTCAGCGTGTGATCAATAAGGTGGAAACCTATGACTTCACACGCTACGGCTATATCGAGGGTGAAGTGCAGTGGGTGGGGACTGACGCTGTGCAAGACCAAAAGCTGGGTTTGGTTTACCCCGTGCGCATCAAGCTGTTGCAAATGCAAACGCCCAACGAGGTCAATGGCAACAAAGGGGTGGTGACGGCGGGTATGAACATCACGTCGGACATTCGCACGGATTCGCGCCGCTTGATCGAGTACTTGATTGCCCCGATGCTGCGCTACAAACAAGAGGCCATGCGTGAAAGATAAACAAAGAAAAATAAATCATCGCAGGCTGGCGCAAATCATCGTTGCATATTTGGGAGGGTGTGCAGCAATTCAAGTTGCGTCGGCGCAATCGCTGATGGAGATTTATCTGAAAGCGCGTCAAAACGACACGCAGTACAACGCCGCGCGCCGCCTGCGCGATGCCGGCGAAGAAAAGCGCACACAGGGCTTGGCTGGTTTGTTGCCGAACGTCAATGTGGTGGGAGGAAAAAACCAGCAAATGGGCGATGCCTCGTTTTCGGATGCGCCCTATGAACACCGCGATGTCAGCAGCTGGAACTGGTCACTTCAGGTGACGCAACCGCTTGTGCGTTGGGGCAATGTGGCAGCCTATGCGCAAGGCAACGCACAAACCCTGCAGGCACAAGAGCAGTTTTCATTGGCCGAGCACGAGTTGATTTTGAGGGTGGCTCAGGCCTATTTTGATTTCCACGTGGCGCAAGAAGGGGTGCAAGTCGCGCGCGCACAAGAGTTGGCCATTGGCGAACAATTGACCCTGGCCGAGCGCACCTATTCTGTGGGAACAGGCACCGTCACCGATGTGCACGAATCCAAAGCCAAGCATGCCCTGGCCAAAGCACAGTATGTCGCCGCTGAAAATGATGTGGTGATTAAGCAGGTGGAATTAGAAAAGTTGGTGGGTGAGACGCTGACCCCAGCCCCCATGCGCCTAATGCAAGATTTGCCTGCTGTCCAAGGCGGCGTAGATCAGTGGCTCACAGCGGCGGTGTCAGGCAACCCACAAATCCGGATCCAGCAAGCCGCCTTGGATGTGGCGCACCAGGAGGTAAATAAAAGTTATGCCGCGCATGCGCCGACTTTGGATTTGGTCTTCAACAAGGGCGGGAGTTACAGCTCAGGCTCCATGAGTTCGCCCGCCGATTTGGCCACAAGGGTGGATTCGTTTCAACGGGGCATTCAGTTCAACATCCCTTTATTCGCAGGCGGCGCTACGCAGTCCAAGGCGCGTGAGGCCCTGGCTTTAGAGGAAAAGGCACGCGATGACTTGCTCGGCGCGCAGCGACAAGCCAGCAGTGCGGTGCGACAAGCCTATGCGGGTGTGGTGAGCAGTCAAGCCCAGGTGACCGCGTTGGAGGCAGCCGTGGAGGCGGGGCGCAATTCGGTGGCGTCCAACAAGATCGGTTTCACAATAGGCACCCGTATCAACCCGGATGTGCTCAACGCTGAACAGCAGTTGTATTCCGCCATGCGTGATTTAAGCAAGGCGCGTGCAGAGGCGGCCATGCAAGGCTTAAAGCTCAAGTCATCTGTCGGCGCCTTGTCGTCGGACGATTTGCAGGCCTTGGATCAGTTGCTGCTCGCTGCTTCCACAGCCAGTGGTTCCACTCGATTTCAACCCTACTCAATCGTCTCGACTGATGTGGCTGATTCAGGTGAACCCAGTCGTTCCAAGCGAAAAGAGGAAAACCATGACGCAAGAACAAGATAACCAGCAACTGCTGGAGTTGGCCAAACAGCAGGCCGACAAGGTGATCGGAAAAATCCCCTTGTTGGGAGCGGTCAGTTGGTTGATGCTGCAAAAGCCCGGCACCCGTCACACCTTGCTGAGCGAGTTGGAATGGCGCGTGATGCCGCCGCTCATGTTTGATCAAGCCAAGTTGTACATGCGGGACAAAATGCCGCTGGCTTATGTGTCGTGGGCGTATCTGTCGGAAGAAGCGGCCCAGCGTTTCCAAAAAGCCCCGCACCACCTCATGCCGTCTGACTGGAAGTCGGGTAATCAGGTCTGGATTGTGGACTTGTGTGTCCCATTTGGCGGCGCGCAGGACATCATGAAGGACTTGCAAGGGGCGGCTTTGAAAGACCGCGTGATTCACCAGTTCACCCTGGACGGCGCTGGTGAGTTGGCAGTGATGACCTGGCCCGAACCGGCAGAGCCAACCTAGCGCAGTGCGTGCGCGCGTGCGGTATTTGCGCTCGCGTGTCGTGCACGCCTCGTTATCATGCGGGCATGACTTCAAAGCAGAGCGCATGACCATTTGGACCGAGACCTTGTTTGCGCGTTTAGCAACCGAGCCAGCTGTGCTGGTGACGGTGGTGCAGACGCAAGGCTCAGTGCCGCGTGAGACGGGCACCGCCATGGCCGTGTTGGCACGCGATGAACTCGGCACGATTGGCGGCGGGCAACTGGAGCTGCAGGCGATCGCACTGGCGCGTGACATCTTGAACGGCGCGCCCGTGCCTGACGAGCCCGTGCGCAAGGCCTTAGGGCCGAGTTTGGGGCAATGCTGCGGTGGTGTGGTGTATCTGCGCTTTGAGCGCGTGACGGCGCACGACGCGCCCTTGTGGCGTGCGCGCTTGGCGTTGCAGCGTCAACCCTTGGCTTTGTTCGGGGGGGGGCATGTCGGACGCGCACTGGTGCAGGTGCTGCAAAGCCTGCCTTTCAACATCCATTGGATCGACAGCCGGGACGCCATCTTCCCGCCGGACTTGCCAACGCATGTGCGGTGCGAACAATCAGAACCGGTTCAGACAGCGGTCAAGGATGTGGCCAGTGGCAGCAGCGTGCTGATCATGAGCTTTAGCCATGCGGAAGACTTGGAAGTACTGGCCGCTTGTTTGAAGCGTTCAAAAGAACACAACGACTTGCCCTATATCGGCTTGATTGGTAGCGCCACCAAGTGGGCGAGTTTTCAAAGCCGGCTCAGGGCCAAAGGATTTGAAGAGGCGGACTTCTCGCGGGTGACCTGCCCGATCGGCATTGAGGGCATTGTGGGCAAAGAACCCGAAGTGATTGCAGTCTCGGTTGCGGCGCAGTTGCTGCAGCAACGCAAGATGTGATCGTTGTGTTTGCCCGAGGCCGGTTGGGATGAACACAGCGTCGTTGGCAAAGCGAGACATCGAAGCGAAAAAAAAGGGGCTGGTTAACCAGCCCCTTTGACATTCAGCCAGGCTGATTGTGTATTACAGCGCGTAGGTCACCAAGACCATGGGCGACGTAGCGGTGCACTTGTTGCCGTTGCTAGCCAGGCCGCTGTCGCAACCGAACTTGTTGTTCCAGTACTGCACACCAACACCAGCTTTCAGACCGCTCTTAGCGCCGGCCACATTAAACATGAGTTTGCCTTCAAAGAGGGTTTCAGTTGCGGTTTGTGCACCGAAACCGTCTTTGCCCTTAGCACCCACCATGTCAAAGAAGCCTTCAAAGGTGGCGCCCAAGCTGGCAACAGGAATAGCCCAAGCGCTGGTCAGTGCAGGGACGGTGTCAAAGTTGACAGCCTTACCCATGATGCCGTTGTTGTTGGTCTCTTTGTAGGCTTCCAGGCCAATGCTCCAGAAACCAGCGCTCACCGGCATGTCGGCGCTCAGGCCCACGCGCACTTTGTTCGGAGCCGGAGCGAAAGCGGTGTTCTTAGCGCCAGCGTCGATACGGGCGGTCAGGCTCAGGTCTTTGGCAAAGCCATAGCCGCCTTTGTTGCCGCTCAGGGCGCTCAGGGAGAAGCTGCGCTTGTAGAAGCCATACCACTCGGAAGCACCGTTGCTGTCACCTTTGTTCAAGTCGGAATTGTCAGAGGTCAGGTGATCGATGGAGAAAAAGTTAGTACCCAGTTTGTCACCGCTCACGTGGGTGAAGTTCAGCACGTTCTTGGCGACTTTGTCGGACACGCCTGGCTCGGATTGAGCCGAGTAGTAGCGATAACCAATAGAGTCAGAAGACCAGTCGGCAGCCAGAGCGCTAGAAGCGCCGGTGGCAGCAGCAGCGCCAAGAGCCAGAACGGTGAGGGAAGATTTAAAACTCATGATGACATTCCTGTGAAGTAAGTTAAAAAAGACCAAAAATGGGGAACCAATTGCAAGTGAACGCTTATTATCCAATAGAAGGCACGAGCAATTTCCGCGCCAAGTATTGTGCCTCAAACCGATCAAGGCCCCTGGGCCAAGGACGCCTTGGCTGATTGGGCAGGACTAACCGGTTTTTTGGCTTTGGCCAGCGCTGTCAGCACCCGTTCAGGGGTGGCTGGCGCATCCAGATAAAGGGTGTGGCAGTTGGGGCCTTGTTCTTGGGTCGACGGTGACGCGGCCACCGCGTCACGCAAGGCTTCATACACGCTCACAGCCAGCATGAAAGGCGGCTCGCCCACGGCCTTGCTGCCAAATACGTTGGCTTCTCGGTTCGCTTCAGGCCACAGGTCAATCTTGAAGCGGGTGGGCACGTCAGCCGCTGTGGGAATTTTGTAGGTGCTGGGTGCGTGGGTGCTGAGCACGCCGCGCTCGTTCCAGACCAGTTCTTCGGTGGTGAGCCAGCCCATGCCTTGCACAAAGCCGCCTTCAATCTGCCCGATGTCGATGGCCGGGTTGATGCTGCGACCCACGTCGTGCAGGATGTCTACGCGCACCACGCGGTGCTCGCCGGTGAGGGTGTCGATCACCACTTCGGTGCAGGCTGCACCATAAGAGAAGTAATAAAACGGGCGCCCGGTCAGGGTGGCTTTGTCGTAATGAATTTTGGGCGTGCGGTAAAAGCCGTCGCTCCACAATTGCACGCGGCTGAAATAAGCCTGGTTGACCAAGGCATCAAAAGTTCGGGCGGTCTTGGGCGTGGTGACCTGACCTTGGGCAAAGTGCACCGCGTCTGCCGAACAGCCATCCAAACCGGCCACAAAGGCGGTGAGGTTGGCGCGCACCTGACGGGCAGCGAACTGGGCGGCCCGGCCGTTCAGGTCGGTGCCGGCAGACGCCGCGGTGGCCGACGCGTTGGGTACTTTGCTGGTGTCGCTGGCCGTGCACAGCACGCGATCAAACGCAATGCCGAGTTCATCGGCCACGATCTGCGCGACCTTGGTGTGCAGACCCTGGCCCATTTCCGTGCCGCCGTGGTTCACCTGCACGCTGCCATCCGCATACACATGCACCAGCGCACCGGCCTGGTTGAAAGGCGTGGCTGTGAAGGAGATGCCAAATTTCACCGGCGTGATGGCCAAGCCGCGTTGCAAGATGGGGTTCGCTGCATTCCAAGCGGCAATCACTTGCCGTCGTTGCCGGTAACGGCTGGACTCTTCCAGCGTGTTGAGCAGCGGCAGCAGGATGTTGTCCTCCACCTTCATCTGGTAGTGGGTTGTGTCGCGGCGCTGCGCGGTGCCGGGGATGGGCTCGTCGCTGTACAGATTGCGTTTGCGCACATCTAACGCGTCCATGCCCAGCGTGCGGGCGATCTCGCCCATGATGGCCTCGATCAGGATGACGCCCTGCGGCCCGCCAAAGCCACGGAAAGCGGTATGGCTTTGCGTGTTGAGCTTGAGCCGGTAGGACGTGATGTCCACATGCTCCAGAAAATAAGCGTTGTCGCTGTGAAAAATGGCGCGGTCGGCCACCGGGCCGGACAGGTCAGCGGAAAAACCGCAGTGCGCGGCCATCATCAATTTCACTGCGGTGAGCCGGCCGCTGTCATCAAACCCAATGGTGTAGTCGTAGCTGAAGGGGTGGCGCTTGCCGGTGACCATGAAGTCGTCATCGCGGTCCAGTCGCATCTTGACCGGGCACTTGAGCTTGTTCGCCGCCACCGCCGCCCAGACGGCGAGTTGGCCGGCTTGCGTTTCTTTGCCACCGAAAGCGCCGCCCATGCGACGGCACTCGACGCGCACGGCGTGGTTGTCCAGTCCCAGCGCATGGCCGACCCAGTGCTGAACTTCAGCGGGGTGTTGGGTGCTGGAATAAATCAGCCACTGCTTTTGCTCCTGCGGCAGCGCATAGGCGATTTGGCCTTCGAGGTAAAAGTGTTCCTGCCCGCCCACTTCCAATGTGCCGCTGAGGGTGTGGGGGCTCTTGGCCAGCGCGGCAGCCGCATCACCCCGTTTGACCACGACCGGGGGAAGTACAAAACTTTGTTGAGCCAGCGCATCTTTAACACTCAGCACAGCGGGCAAGGGTTCAATGTGGAGCTTGACTTTGCGTGCCGCACGGCGCGCCTGCATCACCGTTTTGGCAAGCACCAGGCCGACGACCTGACCCACATGCGCA
Organism: Comamonadaceae bacterium; assembly: GCA_947454695.1. Lineage (GTDB taxonomy): Bacteria > Pseudomonadota > Gammaproteobacteria > Burkholderiales > Burkholderiaceae_C > CANGMW01. The sequence continues at coordinate 12,219 of CANGMW010000037.1, forward strand.
ACGGTGTCGATGGCAAACACCGGTTCATCGCCGGCAAACGCGGCCAGCATTTTGTCGCCGGGAACGTCAGCGCTCAGCACCACATCCACCACACCGGGCATGGCCAGCGCCTCGCGGGCATCGACACCCGTCAAGCGGCCGTGGGCGTGGGTGGAGAGAATGGGGGCGGCATGCAAGGTGCCACGCACTTCGGGAATGTCGTCAATGAAGGGCGCCGCGCCCGCCACTTGGGCCACTGCGCTTTCGTGCTGGGTCGAGACGCCGCTGACCTGCGCGCGGGCGTTCTCCAAGTCGTTTGGCGGCAAGACAGCGCTCATGGCGTGTGCTCTTCCAACTGCAGGGCGTGCAGATCAGTCTGCGCGGTGCCTTGACTCTCCAGCCAGAAACGCTGCAGCAAATTGGCCAGCACCGTGCGCCGGTACTGCGCTGAGGCGCGCATGTCGGAAATGGGTGAGAACTCGTCGCGCAAGACGGCCATGGCGTTGTCCACCGTGCCTGCGCTCCAGGCTTGACCCAGCAGCACCGCCTCGGTTTTGCGGGCCCGGGCCGGCGTGGCGGCCACACCGCCGGCGCCCATCGCGATGTGCTGCACCACGCCTTGGTCCACAACCAGGCGCAAGGCCAGGCAGACGGCGGAAATATCGTCTTCAAAGCGTTTGGACACTTTGTAGACACGGGTGAATTCGCCGGCCGTGGGCTTGGGCACTTTGATCCAAGCCAGCACTTCGTCCGCACCCAGCCGGTTCTGGCGGTAGCCGGTGTAGAACTGCGTCAGCGGCATCTCGCGGTGCGCTTGATGGTCGCCCTGCTGGCGCATCAGCACAATGCTGGCACCCAAGGCGATGAGCAGGGGCATGGAGTCGCCAATCGGCGAGCCGTTGGCCACATTGCCACCCAGTGTGCCGCTGTTGCGCACCGGCTTGCCGGCAAAGCGGTGGGCGAACTCCGCCAGCTGCGGGCGGTCTGCCACCAGCGCTTGAAACGCATCGGTCAGGGTGACCGCCGCGCCGATGGCCACATGGTGCGGGTACTGCTCTATTTGGCGTAACTCACTGACCTGCGTGATGTCCAAAATCTGCTCGAACTGGCGGTGCATTTTGGTGATCCACAAGCCCACATCGGTGCAGCCCGCCACGATCTGCGCCGCAGGAAAACGGGACCTCGCCACCA
>CANGMW010000038.1 GCA_947454695.1 Comamonadaceae bacterium
CCCGCACCAGCACGAGTTCGCGCGCCTGAACCTCACCTACGTGATCACCAGCAAACGAAAGCTTGCGCAACTGGTGAGCGAGCGCCATGTGAACGGCTGGGACGACCCGCGCATGCCCACCATCGTGGGGCTGCGCCGGCGCGGCTACACGCCCGAGAGCATCCAGCTGTTTGCCGAGCGCATTGGCGTGACCAAGGACTACAGCTGGATCGACTACAGCACGCTCGAGGGCGCGCTGCGTGACGACCTGGACGGCAAGGCCGCGCGCGCCATGGCGGTGCTCGACCCGGTCAAACTCGTTATCACCAACTGGGACGACTTGATGGGCGCTGGCGCGCTGGACGACTGCTCGGCACCGGTGCACCCGCACCACCCGGAGATGGGCCGGCGCCAGTTCAAATTCGGCAAGGAACTCTGGATCGAGCGCACGGACTATGAAGATGTGCCGCCCAAGGGCTACCACCGCCTCTACCCGGGCAACAAGGTGCGCCTGAAATACGGCCATGTGGTGGAATGCACCGGCGCGGTGAAAGACGCGCAAGGCCGCGTGACCGAAGTGCACGCCACGCTGGTGCCCGACACCAAAAGCGGCACGCCGGGCAGCGACGCGGTCAAGGTCAAGGGCGTGATCACCTGGGTGGGCGTGCACGATGGCGTGCGTGCCGAAGTCCGGCTGTATGAGCGCCTCTTCACCGACCCGCAACCCGATGCCAGCGGCAAGGATTTTCTGGCGACCCTGAACCCGGAGAGCTTGCAGACGGTGGCGGCCTTTGTAGAACCCATGCTCTTGGACTGCGCGCCCGACGCCAAGTTCCAGTTTGAGCGCCACGGCTACTTTGTGGCCGACCGCGTTGACCACGCCGCGGGCCAGCCGGTGTTCAACCGCATCACCGGCCTCAAAGACAGCTGGGGCAAATAAGCACCCGGCGCGTCGTGGCGATCAAGCGCTCGCCGGGCCCTGTGCCCGGCAGCTTGCACTCAGGGCTTGGCGTTAGGAAAGAAGAGCTGCTCGCCGCCGATTTTGTAGCTGGCGATGCTGGCCTGGCCGGCGGGTGACGTGACCCAGTCCACAAACTTCTGTGCCTCCGCCTGCTTCACATGCGGGTGCTTGGCGGGGTTGACCACCATCACACCGTATTGGTTGAACAAGCGCTTGTCGCCTTGGACCAGCACGGTCAGATCAGCACGGTTCTTAAAATTCAGCCAGGTGCCGCGATCGGCCAGCACATAAGCGCCGCTGCTGGCTGCAATGTTCAGCGCCGGCCCCATGCCGCAGCCGCAGGCCTTGTAGCCACTGCCGGGTTTGTCTGCCAGATCGGCCATGCTCCAAAAGCGCAGTTCAGCCGCATGGGTGCCGCTTTTGTCACCGCGCGAGATGAAGCTGCCGTTGGCCGCTGCAATTTTTTTCAAGGCCGCGACGATGTCCTGACCCGCAGTTTTCAGCGGATCTGCGGCCGGGCCGATGAGCACAAAGTCGTTGTACATGACCGGCAGGCGTTTGAGCCCGAAACCCTCGGCCACAAATTTTTCTTCTGCCGCCTGGTCGTGCACAAACACTACATCGGCGTCGCCGCGGCGCGCCATGTCCAGCGCCTGGCCCGTGCCCAAGGCCACCACTTTGATGTCAAGGCCACTGGCACGTTTGAACTCCGGCAGCAAATGCGCAAACAGGCCCGACTGCTCGGTCGAGGTGGTGGATGACATCACCATCGTCTGCGCCGGAGCCAGCGAAGCGATAGACCACAGCAAGCCCAGCAGGACGAGCGATTTAAGGCCGGGGCCCATGAAGCGTTGAGGGATTTTCATATTCTTTCTCCTTTGACAAACAAATGGGCAGCGGGCGACGCCGCCCGCAACACGTCCACATCGAAAAATTCATCCACCGGCAAGTCCGCCAGCACGCGGCCCTGCTCCAGATAAATCACCCGGGTGGCCAGGCGTTTAACCTGCCCCAGGTTGTGACTGGCAAACACCATCGTGAGGGGCTCCGCGCGGGCGTCGGCCATGAAATCACCCATGAGCTGCTCGACCTCGCGCTTGGCATGCGGATCCAGACTGGCCGTGGGTTCATCGAGCAACAGCACCTGCGGCCCCTGAGCCCAGGCGCGCGCCAACGCCAGTTTTTGTTGTTGCCCGCCCGACAACGTGCGCGCCGACTGAACCGACTGCGCTTGCAAACCGACGCGGGCCAGAGCCAGTGCGGCCAAGTTCTTGGCCTGCCGCCAGCGGTGGCCTCTTAACCACAAAGCCAAGGCCACGTTGTTGAGCGCACTGGTGCGCAGCATGAACGGGTGCTGAAACACCATGGCCTGGGCGATGCCAACGCCCGTTGTGATGACACCTGCACTGGGCAGGAACACCCCGTGCAAGAGTCGCAGCAAGGTGCTTTTACCGCTGCCGTTGGCCCCCACCAGCGCGACCGACTCGCCGGCATGAATCTGCAGGGTGAGCGGCGCCAACGCCACGCGACGGCCAAAGCGCACTTGCACCTGTTCGAGTTGCCACACCAGGTTCATGCTGTCATGCCCGCCGCCGTTCGTTCATGACGCGCTTCCCAAAGCACCGGGTAGGCTACCGGGTGCGCCAACCACATCGTGCGCCCCATGCGCCCGAGTCCGCCAGCGCCGCAGCACAAGCAGCAAGGTGTTGAGCAGGAGCACCACGGTGAGCAAGATCAGCCCCAAGGCCAAGGCCAGCGGCAGGTCACCTTTGCTGGTCTCCAAGGCAATGGCCGTGGTCATCACGCGGGTGAACCCCTCGATATTGCCGCCCACGATCATGACCGCGCCCACTTCAGAAATAGCGCGTCCGAAGGAGGTGATCAGCATGGTCAGCAGGGCATGCCGCTCATCCCAGGCCAGCAGCACGCTGCGCAGCCAGGTGCCCGCGCCCAGTGAACGCAGCTGTTCGCCGTGCTGGTTTTCGACATCGGCCACGATCTGGCGCGTCAGGGCTGTGGCCACCGGCAACACCAGAAGCGTTTGCGCCAGCACCATGGCTTGGAAATTGAACAACCAGCCCAGATGCCCCAAGGGCCCGGAACGTGACAGCAGCAGGTACACCACCAGACCCACCACCACCGAAGGCACTGCCAACAAGGTGTTCAGCGCCGTGAGCACCACCCCGTGCCCGGGAAAACGCGCTACGCCCAGCCAGGCACCAAACAAGAGGCCCAGGCCACAGGCCAGCCCGCAGGCGCAGGCGCTGACCGCCAAAGAGCGGCCCACAATGGCCAGTAATTGGGGGTCCAACGTGGTGATGAGGAGCAGCGCGGTGCTCGCGCCGTCAGTGAAGGTCGACATAGATCAGGTATCGTATGCGCTGCCCTAATACCCTGCGATATGAAGTCCCGTGCATAGACTCCTCTTCCATTACAGCTTTGACCGTCCAACGGACGACCACGCGCAGGACGCCCACGCAGTACTTCGCAACCCCTTGCTTGATCTGTTGTTCGCGGTGCAAAGCAGCGGCTCGATTTCTGCGGCTTCACGCCAACTCAAGCTCTCCTACCGTCATGTCTGGGGTGAACTCAAGCGCTGGGAAAACGAGCTGGGCCACGAGCTGCTCATTTGGGAAAAAGGCCAGGCGGGTCGCCTGAGCGAATTTGGCACCAAACTGTTGTGGGCTGAACGACAGGCGCAGGCTCGCCTGTCGTCCCAGATCGAGGCGCTGCGTGCGGATTTGGAGCGGGCATTTTCTGTAGCGTTTGATGACCAGCAGCACGTCTTGACGTTTTATGCCAGCCACGACGACGCGCTGAGCGCGCTGCGCGTGCACGCGGCCCAACACCACCAACTGCATCTGGACGTGCGCTTCACCGGCAGCGTGGACGCCATCCGAGCACTCAACGAGGGCCGCTGCGTGATGGCCGGCTTTCATACCGTGCGTCAGCCACAATGTGGGACGCTGTCCGAACGCACCTACAAGCCGCTGCTCCAACCCGGCCTGCACAAAATCATCGGCTTTGCCACGCGCACGCAGGGCCTCATGGTGGCGCCGGGCAACCCGCTGCAACTCCACACCTTGAAAGACCTCACAACGCGCCCGGTCCGCTTTGTGAACCGCACTTTAGGAACGGGCACGCGGGTGCTGCTCGATGAAATGCTCGCTCAGCAAGGTTTGGAGCCCGGTGACATCGCAGGTTACGCCTTGACGGAACCCTCGCACGCGGCGGTGGCGCAAGCCATTGCCGGCGGACAAGCCGATACCGGCCTGGGCATTGAAGCGGCCGCACGCGCCCGGGGTTTGGACTTTGTCCCCCTGGTTGAAGAGGACTACCACCTGGTGTGTTTGAAGTCTGCCTTGCAAGAACCCGCTGTGATGGCCCTATGCAACGTGCTGCGCAGCACGCCTTGGCAGGAACACCTGGACCGCTTACCCGGCTATCGCACGGCACCACCCCAAACGGCCGGCCAAGTGCTGTCGTTGAACAAAACCTTGCCGTGGTGGCGCTACCGCCAAGTCAAGCATTAAGACGCACTGGAGCGCTTCGGCACGGCGAAGTTCACAGGGCGCAAGAACGAAAACCACAAAAAATATCATCGCGCTCAGGCAGAGCGAAATGGCGGAACTTGGGCGACTTCCAACGCGCCGGGCTTGCAAATGACGCTCCGCGCAAGACCTTGTGCGAACCGAAGGCCGATTCCGAGTACGCCCGGTCGGGACCGGCCACAAAACCCGGATACGGGCGAAAGCTGCCGGCCGTCCATTCCCACACGTCGCCCCAGCGAAAGCCACGTCGTGCGGCGGTGTGCGCGGCCACCTCCCACTCGACCTCGGTGGGCAAACGCCGCCCAGCCCAACGGCACCAGGCATCCGCTTCCCACCAGGTCACATGCACCACCGGCTGGTGGCCCTGGCGGCGCAACATTTGCCCAAACTGGGTTTGCAAGACAGCGCCTAGGCCACCGGCGCGCGCCACACTGACTTGCTCCACGTAGCGGGGCGCGCGCCGGCCCTCCGTGTGCACCAGCGCTTGCAGCCAGTCCCAACCGGCGCCGTGCCAGAGTTCCTCGCGGTCGTAGCCCCCGTCATCGACAAACTCCACAAACTGCGCCCAGGTCAGCGGCTGCGCATCCATCTCAAACTCCGGCACGACCACCTCGTGCTGGGGCTGCTGGTTGTCCACACAAAAACCTGTGCCGACGGGCGCACCCATAGCCCATCGCGTACCGGGAATCAGCAAAGCTTCACGGACCTGTGTGGGCGCGGGCATGGCCAGCGGTAAGGCAATGCCCAGCGCTTGGGCCATTTGGATCAAGACCTCGGCATGGCTGTCTTCGTGGAACAGGGCCAGCCGGTAAAAGTACAAAGCGTCGTCCGTCTCAGGCGTTTTGGCCAGCAAATCCAGGGTGTTCTCCAAGGTGTTGAGCAAATACACCTTGATCTCTTGGAGATCGGGCAAATTCAACGCTACTCGTGCCGTTGTCGGGCTCAGGGACTCGTCCCACCACACATCAGCCTGTGCCAGCAGGGACGGCAGCCGCGCCGCTGTAGGGTCACTGTGTACACCCAGATGGCTTTGAACATGGCGGGCAATCCAGCGCTCCTGAAACCAGGCGATGTGCCCTAACGCCCACAAAGGTGGGTTGAGGTGGGCCCCTCGTGGCACCTCAAAATTCAATGAAGCCAGGCTCGGCTCCATGGCCGCGATCAATTGCAAAGTGTGGTTGCGCGAATCCATCAGCGCCAATGACAGCACTTCGCGTCCAGCCGACCGGACGTCGTGATCTTCTAAATGGTGGGAATTTGACATGCGATAACGGTTCCAGGACGGGCTGTAAGTAATAACACCGGCAGAATGTTCAAGAAGGGTGACTGCTACCCCTTAAAATCTCACGTTTAATCGGTTCAGTCTAAACGCTTCACATTCGTCGCGCTGGGGACTGTTCGATTCGCACACCAGCCCCCTTCCTGGAGACTCTATGCATGTTTTGTTGAAATTCGCTGCCCTGGTGGACTGGGTCAACGACCGATTCGGCCGGGTGGCCGAATGGGCCGTCATCCTGTCATGCTTTATCAGCTGCTTGAACGCCGTGGTCCGCTACACCTTGGATGTCAGCTCCAATGGCTGGCTTGAAATCCAGTGGTACTTGTTCGCCGCTTGCGTGATGCTGGGCGCTTCACAAGTGCTGCGCGTGAACGAACACGTGCGCGTGGACGTGTTTTACGGCCAGATGAGCAGCCACCGCAAGGTCTATGTGGACCTGTTCGGTCTGATCTTCTTTCTGATGCCCGCCATGGTTGTGATGCTGTATTTCGCAGCGCCTTTGTTCCTCTCCATGTTGAACAGCGGTGAAGTGTCGAGCAATGCCGGCGGCCTCGTGCGCTGGCCGGCCATGCTGATGTTGCCGCTGGGCTTTTTCATGGTGCTGCTGCAAGGCGTCTCTGAAATCATCAAGCGCATCGGCTGGCTCACGCACACCTATGAGATGGATATCCACTATGAAAGACCCCTGCAATGAGTCTTGAGAATTTCCCCCCCCTGATGTTCCTGGGGCTGATCCTGATCATGTTGATCGGGTTCCCGGTCGCATTTTCTTTGGCGGCCCTGGGCCTGCTCAGCGGCTTTATTGCCATCAGCCAAGGCTGGTTCCCTTCGGCCTTCATGGCCAACCTGCCCCTGAATGTGTTTGGTATTCTGTCCAACGAACTGTTGCTGGCCATTCCCTTCTTCACGCTCATGGGCGCTATTTTGGAGAAGTGCGGTCTGGCGGAAGACATGCTGGACTCCATGGGCCAGCTCTTTGGCCCCATTCGCGGCGGTCTGGGCTACTCGGTCATCATCGTGGGCTTCATCCTGGGCGCCATCACCGGCACCGTGGCCGGCCAGGTGATTGCCATGGCCATGATCTCCCTGCCCGTCATGATGCGTTACGGCTACAACATGCGCTACGCCACCGGCGTGTTGGCGGCCTCGGGCACCATCACGCAGCTGGTGCCGCCTTCGCTCGTGTTGGTGGTGCTGGCTGACCAGCTGGGCCGCTCGGTGGGCGACATGTACAAGGGCGCCTGGGGTCCGTCGATCCTGCAAGTGGTGTTCTTTGCCATCTACACCTTCATCCTCACCCGTGTGCGCCCGAGCTACCTGCCGGGTGTGCCGCCTGAGGCGCGCACGCTCAATGGCTGGGCGCTGTGGAAGAAATGCCTGCGCGGCATCATCCCCTCCGCCATCCTGATTTTTGCGGTGCTGGGCAGCATGGGCGGTTTGCCGGGCATTGACTCGGCCATCGCCACCCCGACCGAAGCCGGCGCCATGGGCGCGGTGGGCGCCTTCATTCTGGCCGCGATCCACAAGCGCTTGAGTTGGACGCTGATCAAAGAAGGCATGACCGGCACCATGCGCATCACCGCCATGGTGGTGTTCATCCTGATCGGCTCGCGCGTGTTCTCCCTGGTGTTCCAAGGTGTGGACGGCGCCAAATGGATTGAACATTTGCTGACCAACCTGCCGGGTGGCCAAACCGGCTTCCTGATTGTGGTCAACATCTTCATCTTCTTCCTGGCCTTCTTCCTGGACTTCTTCGAGATCGCCTTCATCATCTTGCCCATGCTCGGCCCCGTCGCGGACAAGATGGGCATCAACATGATCTGGTTCGGCGTGCTGCTGTGCGTGAACATGCAAACCAGCTTCATGCACCCGCCCTTTGGCTTTGCCCTGTTCTATTTGCGCAGCATTGCCGACACGCTGTTCAAGAACGGATCGCTGCCGGAGAAGGTGAAGTCACGCGACATTTACCTGGGCTCCATCCCCTGGGTGCTGTTGCAGATTTTGCTGGTCATCGTGGTGATCTTTGTGCCGCAAACCGTCACGATGTTCCTGGACAAAGAAGTCAAGATCGATCTGGACAAAGTGCAGATTGAAGCTGCGCCGATGCAAGACACCGAGTCCGACAACACCAACAACCAAAACTCACTGGACGAGATGTTCAAGGATGCTGCCAAGTCGGACGCCGAGCGCGCCCAACAGTCCAAGTGAACACGATGCCCCAAGGTGTACGCGAGGAACAGCCCATGGCCGAAGGGCCGGCTTTTCCTCGATCCACCAAATGGCTGGCCGGGCTGCTGATGGCAGCCCTTTTTTATTGGGGCGTTCGGCTGATCACGACATCGGCCGTGGACATCACCTGGGGCAGCGGCAGCTTCATGGGCATGACCACACTCTTGCTCGCCTATGTGTACTACTGGATGCTGATCAGCCGCACCCGCATTGATGCGCACACCATCGAGCAAACCTGGTTGTGGCCCAAACGGGTGGAGATTGCCCAGATCACGCAGGTGAAGTTCATCTTCATCCCCTACATGGACTGGCTGATTGCACCGCGCATGGTGGTGAAGGTCACCGGACGCGGCAGCTATGTGTTCAATGCCGCCGAGCCCCGTGTGCTGCAAGCCTTTGCCCGGTTGAGCCTGGGGCCTGCCCTGCCCCCGGGCCTCTAAATAAAAAAGCCCGCGCCATCACGGCACGGGCTTTTGTTCGGAGCGTTCAGGTTCAGAGTTTTTGCGACTGCATGAACTGGTCGAAACGCATTTCGGTGAAACGGAACCACAGGTTCTGATCGCGGCGGAAGGCGGAGAAGTCCTCGTACACCTTTTTCCAATTGGGGTTCTTGGCGTTGAGTTCGTCATACACCGCCATAGATTCTTTGAACGCCAGGTCCATCACGTCTTTGGGGAAAGGCAGCACCTTGGTTTTGGCGCCCACCAACTGCTTCAAGGCGGTCGGGTTTTTGGCGTCGTACTTGGCCTGCATATCGATGTGGGCCATGCCCGCTGCGGCTTCCACGATGGCCTTGTTCTCGGGTGAGAGGCTCTCGTAGGCCTTGGTGTTGACAAACACGTCCAGCTGAGGACCGCCCTCCCACCAGCCGGGGTAGTAGTAGTAAGGCGCCACCTTGTTAAAGCCCAGTTTCTGGTCGTCATACGGACCCACCCACTCGGCCGCGTCAATGGTGCCTTTTTCCAGCGCCTGGTAAATCTCGCCGCCGGGAATGTTTTGCGGCACGCCACCCATGCGCTCGATCACGCGGCCGGCAAAACCGCCCACGCGGAATTTCAAGCCCTTCATATCTTTGACGCTCTTGATCTCTTTGCGGTACCAGCCACCCATTTGCGCACCGGTGTTGCCGGCGGGGAAGTTGATGATGTTGTAGTTTTTGTAAAACTCACGCATGAGTTTCAAACCGTTGCCTTCAAACATCCAAGCCGTCATCTGACGGCTGTTCAGGCCGAAAGGAATGGCGCAGCCCAGTGCAAAGGTTTCGTCCTTGCCAAAGAAATAGTAGGGGGCCGTGTGCGCGCATTCGACGGTGGCGTTTTGCACGCCGTCGACCACGCCAAAGGCGGGCATCAACTCGCCGGCCGCGTGCACGGAGATGGTGAATTTACCGCCACTCAATTCCGACACTTTTTTGGCAAACACTTCCGCGCCGCCGTAAATGGTGTCCAGTGATTTGGGGAAGCTGGAAGCCAGGCGCCAGCGAATGGTGGCCTGCGCGTGAACCGCAGGGGCCACGCCGGCAGCCAAAACGCCTGCCAAACCGGCTTGTTTGATGATGGAACGACGATCCATGAGCGAACTCCTTTTGGGTATTGATGTGAATCAAGCCGCAGTCTAGGCAGGCCGGCTTCCCACCGGCTTAGGGATTTACCCGCAAAAGCATGAAAAAAAGCCCGCGGCACGTAGCGTCGCGGGCTTGGGACTGACAGGTCGCGCCGTGATGGCAGCGACAGGTCAATGCAGTTTTACAGCTTCTTGCTTTGCATGTAGCTGTCAAAACGCATTTCGGTGAAACGGAACCACAGGTTCTGGTCGCGCTGGAAGGCGCGGTAGTCGCCGTAGATTTTTTTCCACATCGGGTTCTTGGCATCCAGTTCGGCGTACAGGGCCATGGAGGCATCAAACGAGGCGTCCAGCACGCTGTTGGGGAATGGCAAGACCTTGGTCTTGGCGCCGACCAACTGCTTCAAGGCCGTGGGGTTGCGGGCATCGTACTTGGCCTGCATGTCCACGTGAGCCAGGGCAGAAGCCGCCTCGATGATGGCTTTGTATTCTGCGGGCAGCGCATCCAACGCTTTTTGGTTGATGAAGAAGTCCACCTCGGGACCGCCTTCCCACCAGCCGGGGTAGTAGTAGAAGGGCGCCACCTTGTTGAAGCCCAGTTTCTGGTCATCGTACGGACCCACCCACTCGGCCGCGTCAATCGTGCCTTTTTCCAGGGCCTGGTAAATCTCGCCACCAGGAATGTTTTGCGGCACGCCGCCCATGCGCTCGATCACCTTGCCCGCAAAGCCGCCCACGCGGAACTTCAGGCCCTTGATGTCGGCCGGGGATTTGATTTCTTTGCGGAACCAGCCGCCCATTTGCGCGCCAGTGTTGCCGCCGGCAAAGCTCACCATGTTGTACTGGGCGTACAACTCGTTCATCAGTTTGCGGCCATTGCCTTCAAACATCCAGGCCGACATCTGACGCGAGTTCATGCCAAAAGGAATAGCGGCACCGATGGCAAACGCCTCGTTCTTGCCGAAGAAGTAGTAAGGCACGGTGTGCGCCATCTCGACGGTGGCGTTTTGCACGCCGTCGACCACGCCGAAGGCGGGCATCAGCTCGCCGGCAGCATGGACCGAAATTTCAAACTTGCCATTGGTCATGGCTTTAACGGCTTTGGCAAACACTTCCGCGCCGCCATAAATGGTGTCCAGCGACTTCGGAAAGCTGGAGGCCAGGCGCCAGCGAATGGTGGCTTGGGCATGCACAGCGGGTGCGACACCGGCTGCAAGGACACCGGCGATGCCGGCATTTTTAATAAGGGAACGACGATCCATGGTTAATCTCCTAAAAATAACAGCTGAGAGTGTAATCCGGCGCGCGCGACTCAAAGCTATAAGCCCTGAGGACACGCCTTAATTCAGTCTAGGGGCTGCACAAGTTCCAACTTTGTTCTAGCTCAAACTTTGGCGGACTTCGCTATCAAGCACCCTGGTCGAGCGCAAAGCGGCGACGAATCGACGCTTCAATGCCCGCGGCGTCCAGCCCCTGCAAGGCCATGAGTTTGGCCGGGTCACCGTGCTCGATGAACCTATCGGGCAAGCCCAGTTGCAGCACGGGCTTGAGCACGCCAGCTGCTTGCAAGGCCTCGCCCACCGCACTGCCCGCCCCGCCCATCACGGCCCCATCTTCCACCGTGACCAGCGCATCGTGCGTGGCCGCCACTTGAAGCAAGAGCGCCGTGTCCAGCGGCTTGGCCCAGCGCATATTCACCACCGTGGCGTTGAGTTGCTCGCCCACGGCCAAGGCGGGGTAGAGCAAAGTGCCGAAGGCCAGAATGGCCATGCGCTGGCCTTGCCGTCGGATCTCGCCTTTGCCAAAAGGCAGCGCTTGCAAACCTGGCTGCGGGGTGACGCCCACGCCGGCCCCGCGCGGGTAGCGTACGGCCACCACATGGTCTTGCTCAAAGGCGGTGCTGAGCAACTGGCGGCACTCGTTCTCATCGGCCGGGCACGCGACGCTCACATTGGGGATACAGCGCAGGTAAGCGATGTCATAGGCGCCGGCGTGCGTGGGGCCATCGGCACCCACCAAGCCGGCACGGTCCAGCGCCAGCACCAGCGGCAGCTTTTGCAAGGCCACATCATGGATGAGCTGGTCGTAGCCGCGTTGCAAAAAGGTGGAGTAAATCGCCAGCACCGGTTTGAGGCCTTCACAGGCCAGTCCCGCAGCAAAGGTCACCGCGTGTTGTTCAGCAATGCCCACGTCGTAATAACGCTCAGGGAAACGGCGATGGAATTCCACCATGCCTGAGCCCTCGCGCATGGCCGGGGTGATGCCCACCAGTCGCTTGTCCTGCTCGGCCATGTCGCACAGCCACTGACCAAACACCTGGGTGAACGTGGTCTTGGGCGGCAGTACGGGTTTTTGCAGCCCCACAGCCAAATCGAATTTGCCCGGGCCGTGGTAGGCCACCGGGTCGGCTTCAGCGAGTTGGTAGCCTTGGCCCTTTTTCGTCACCACATGCAGGAACTGCGGCCCTTTGAGGTGCTTGATGTTCTCCAGCGTCGGGATGAGCGACTCCAGATCATGGCCATCGATCGGACCGATGTAGTTAAAGCCAAACTTTTCGAACAAGGTGGCAGGCACCACCATGCCTTTGGCATGTTCTTCAAACCGTTTAGCCAGCTCAAACAGGGGCGGCGCACCTTTGAGCACCTGCTTACCCACCGATTTGGCAGCCGCATAAAACTGTCCGCTCATGAGCTGGGCCAGGTAGCGGTTCAGCGCCCCCACCGGCGGGCTGATGCTCATATCGTTGTCGTTGAGCACCACCAAGAGCTTGCAGTCTTCCACGCCACCGTGGTTGAGCGCCTCAAACGCCATACCCGCGGTCAAGGCGCCGTCACCGATCACCGCAATCGCATGGCGGTCTTCGCCTTTTTGCCGGGCGGCCAGGGCCATGCCCAGCGCTGCAGAAATCGAGGTGCTGGAGTGCGCGGTGCCAAAGGCGTCGTACGCACTCTCCGAGCGCTGAGGGAAACCCGACAGGCCACCGAGCTGGCGCAAGCTGGGCATGCGGTCGCGCCGGCCGGTGAGGATTTTGTGCGGGTAGGTCTGGTGGCCCACGTCCCACACCAGCCGGTCATGCGGCGTGTTGAAGACAAAGTGCAGGGCCACGGTGAGTTCCACCGTACCGAGGTTGGAGCTCAGGTGCCCGCCGGTTTTGGACACGGTGTCGAGCAAGTAGGCACGCAACTCGTCTGCCAGCACTTTGAGCTGGGGACGCGTCAAGTGACGAAGGTCTGCAGGGTCGTTGATGGTCTGCAGCAAGGGGTAGTCGGAAGAAGGCATGGGCGTTAACGGATCCGATGGACCACCCTGTGAGCCAGGGCAGTAAGGGCGCGCGTGTCGTTCAAAGCGCTGCTTTTCAAAGCACTCAACGCTTGTTCAAGTAACTCGTTGGCATAGGCTTTGGACTGCGCCAGCCCCAGAATGGACACATAGGTGGGCTTGTCGTTTTGCGCGTCTTTGCCCGCTGTTTTACCAAGGGTGGCGGAGTCGGCGGTGACATCCAAAATATCATCCACCACCTGAAACGCCAAACCGATGGCCGCGCCGAACTGGGCCAGCGCCGCTTGCGTGGCGGGTGCTGTGTTGCCACACGCAGCACCCATGAGCACACTGGCTTGGAGCAAAGCGCCGGTCTTAAGGCGGTGCATTTCTCGCAACTGGGCCTCATCGAGCGTGCGCCCTACACTGGCCAGATCAATGGCCTGACCACCCGCCATGCCGGCACTGCCCGCGGCCAGGGAGAGCAATCGGCACAGCTGCGCTTGCATGCGCTCGGGCAC
>CANGMW010000039.1 GCA_947454695.1 Comamonadaceae bacterium
AATAAGCATCGTGTTGAAGTGGGGATTTAAGAGAAAAAGGTGACACGACGCCACCTGCCACTCGGTTGGTGAAAAACACCCGGTGGCGATGTGCTAAGTGAGCTGAGGTAAACAAAGCATTAACCGTGTGACCATCGGCGCGATGGCGTAGCCATCTAATGCAACACCCGACTAAGGTGACGACGCACTGATCTTTTCAAAGACTGACCGGATGGCTGCACAAGTTTGATGGATCTCTTTATCCGTCAGCGTTGGATGAACCAGAAACATCAAACTGCTCTCCCCGAGGGCTTTGGCGGCAGGCAGTCTTATCTCAGGCCGCCAACCCGTACCATCGAAGGTTTTTTCCAGATAGACCTCTGAGCAAGACCCTTGGAAACAGGGCACACCTTGGGCATTGATTGCATCCAGAACTTCGTCGCGGCCACAGCCGGGCGCAAGTCTTTCAAGTCGCAGGTACACGTAGTACTTGTAGTACGCATGCACACATTGATGATGGCACATGCTTTGCAGATTGTCTTGGCCACAGCCACTCTCACAAGTCAGTAAAGGCGCTCGCACACATCCATCAGCTCGTGTAAAGGGGCGTATTGCCTCTTGTAAGGCCAAAGCGTTGGCATTGCGTTTGGCGGTCCATTCGGACATTTTTTGGAGCTGGATTCGCCCAATCACAGCCTGCATTTCCATCATGCGCCAGTTGGTGCCGAAGCTCTCGTGCAGCCATCGAAAACCCGTGCGGTGTTGCCGCTCATACACAGCCTCATAGCTCTTGCCATGGTCTTTGTAGCTCCACATGGCGCGCCACAAGCCCTCATCATGGGTGGTGACCATGCCCCCTTCACCCCCTGTACTGATGATTTTGTCCTGGCAAAAGCTCCAGGCACCCACATGACCGATGCTGCCAACATTTCGCCCTTTGTAGCGAGCACCATGCGCTTGGGCACAGTCTTCAATGACTTTCAAATTGTGTTGCATTGCCAAGACCATGATGGGATCCATATCGCAAGGCCACCCAGCCAAGTGCACGCAAATAACTGCCTTGGTGCGCGGCGTCAACACGGCCTCAATGGTGCGCGCAGATAAATTACCTGAATCAAGCTCTACATCAGCAAAAACAGGCGTTGCCCCCGCGTTAACAACGCAGGAGACAGATGCAATGAAAGTTCGCGGCGTGACCACCACCTCGTCTCCAGGCCCTATAGCAAGCGCCTTGAGTGCCACATCCAAGGCCAGCGTGCCATTGGACAAAGCCACTGCGTATTGGGTGCCGACCCACGTAGCGAATTCGCGCTCGAATTCACGGCATTGCGTTCCTGTCCAGTAATTGACTTTATTGGAGAGCAAAACGCGTTGAATTGCTTCAGCTTCTTCTGGAGTAAAGGCTGGCCAAGGTGAAAATTGGGTTTTCAAAATTCAAAAAATATTAGTTGCGAACCATCTGCTTTGCAGGGTTGCCCACCACCGTCACCCCGGGTGGCACACTCTTAGTGACGACAGCGCCCATACCAATGACAGCGCCGCGACCTATAACCAATGGTGCACCGGGCTGACCTTGTTTAATGACGGCACCCGTACCGACGTAGGCATGATCTTCTATGACCACATTGCCATTGCACATAACACCAGGCGCAAATGTCACGTAATCACCAATCAAACAGTCATGGGCAACGTAACTGTAGAGATTGGCGTGAAAATGAATGCCTATGCAGATGTTGCTTGTCAGGGTGACAAAAGGGCATAAAACGGCCCCAACACCTAAGCGCACATCATCATATTGAACGACATTACTCGCACGCACATTGAAAAAACTAATGCCATCACGCTTGCATCGATTCGCTATTTTTTCACGGACTTCGCCCTTTGCAATTGCAATGCTCATGTGCCGGCTTGTAGCCGGAAGCAACAACCATTCACCATAGGTCATCACTGAATGACCATTAACCGGACTCTCTTGCGGCGTGTCATCCACAAACGTTAATTGAAAGGCTTCTCCGAGTAATTCCGATTGACGACGCACAAGAGGCATGACCTCTCTTCCAAACCCGCTAACTCCAAAAATCGCAACCTGCTTCACGAACTTTAACTTTCTTGTTTGGAGGTACCCGTGAAACGTGGCATCGTAGTTTCACCTTCAGCGTTGATGCCCTCACGAAATACGACTTTTTGAAATGTTAGACAAAGAATTTTGATATCCAGCCAAAAGCTTTGGTTATCTACGTACCATACATCTAGATCGAATTTTTTTTCCCAAGTCAGTTGATTTCTACCGTTGACTTGCGCCCAGCCCGTGATCCCTGGACGTACCTCCAGTCGACGTGCTTGCTCGGGGGAGTAAAGCGGCATGTAGTCCATCAATAATGGCCTGGGGCCTACCAAACTCATGTCGCCTTTCAACACATTCCATAACTCAGGCAGCTCGTCTAGGCTGCTAGCGCGTAAAAAACGGCCAAACGAGGTCATGCGGTGTGCGTCAGGTAGCAACACTCCGTCAGTTCCACGCTCATCCGTCATAGTTCGAAATTTACGCATGGTGAATGGCCTACCGGACATACCAGGGCGGGTCTGAAAAAAAAACACTGGGGAGCCCAGCTTGACGCGAACCACCACGATCAGAACCAGCAATGGGAGGGCTAACATCAGCAGTGCAATCACAGCTAGTGCTATATCAAACACTTTCTTCTTCACAGAGCCCCATTTCTCGCAACATCACAGTGTTCACGTTGTGCACATCGTATTTTTCTTCTGCTAGAACTCGACTACGCTGCCCCATGCAAGTAGCCAATAAAGGGGCGTCAATGAAGTTCATCATGGCCTGAACCAAACCATCCACTGACTTCACGGGCACCAAAAAGCCGTTATCTCCATGAACGACTGTTTCGCGACAACCCGGCGCATCGGTTGTGATGATGGCCCGTCCCATGCTCATTGCCTCGAGCACAGTGCGTGGGGTGCCCTCTCGATAAGAAGGTAAAACATATACGCTGCATCCTGCAATCGCTGGGCGAACATCTGACAGCCGGCCCAAAAACTCAATACTGTCTTCATTGATCCAGCCATCCAGCTCAGCTTGGGTGATGGCGTTAGGGTTAGTGTCAATCCATCCAACCAAAGCAAAACGCACACTGGGGTGAACTTTACGAATTCGGTTTGCGGCCTTTGCGTACTCACGCACCCCTTTGTCGCCCAACAAACGTGCGATCATTAAAAACCGTGGTTGACCTTGAGGAATTGGAGCAACTGCAAATCTATTCAGATCCACACCTGAACCATTGACACAACAAGAGGGCGTATTTTTTCTCAAAATGCCACGCTGACGAAACAGCGCCTGATCATCCGGATTTTGGAAAAAAACTTTGTCGACACGCCACAACGCTAATGTGTAAAGCATTTTTACTAGCACCTTCAGTCGCCCCCGCTGACCGCCACCTTGAAAGGCGTAACCTAAACCCGTAACCAAAGCAAAGCGTTTCGGAACGCCAGCCAGCCAAGCTGCGATCGACCCATATATGACGGGCTTTATGGTGTAACCCAAGACTAAGTCAGGTCGGACGCTGCGCATCAAATGCCACAGAGTGATCAATGTTCTAAGATCTTGGAGCGGATTAAATCCGTTTCGCTGCATGGAGATGTTATGAACTGTCAACCCCAATACCTCAAGATTCAAACGCGCAGCAACGTCAACTGGTAAGTTGGGCGCGGCCACATGTACATTCCATCCGTTCGCCTGAATTTTCGAAATAAGTGGGCCACGAAAATTAAGAAAGGACTCCGACATGCTGGCCAATAGCAGAAATTTCTTACCGCTTATCTCAACTTTACGCTGGGGAGCAGTCATAAGCTCAGTGTAAAAAGCCACCATGCGTTCCAAGTGGTGTTTTCTTTCAAAGCGGTGCTGAATGAGAACTCGTGCTCGTTGGCCCATCTGACTAAGCAGTGCCGCAGGCATTTGCATAGCATGCCGCATGGCATCTTCTAACGCGGATGGATTGCGAGGAGGCACCAGCCAGCCGTTATAGGCATGCTCAACCACCTCATTACAGCCATTGATGTCAGAGCAAATAACCGGCAAACACATGGCCCCAGCTTCCAGCAACACATTGGGAAGCCCTTCACGGTAACTGGGCAGAACCAGCAAGTCCGCCGCAGCTAACAACGGACGGACATCAGACATGAACCCCAGGGTATGTACCCGAGGGTTCGACTCCATGGCAGCCAGTGTGGCGGCATCTATTGGTGCAGTCGTATCAAGAACGCCAAGAAATGCCAAATGGGCTGAAACGGGCAACGCACTGAAGGCGTGTATTAACTCGGCAAGGCCTTTGTCTTTATTAAACCTTCCTACAAAACAAAACAGAAAATCTTTATCAACTAAGCCCAAACGCATTTTCAAATCTGCTGCAGATTGAGCAACATCAGATCTTAAGGAGGAAAAATATGACGTATCAATGCCAGCGATATTGCCAGAGCCAATAATGCGCAAAGGCTTACGTGTAATGACAAATTTTTCAAGGTCCCGCTTGACGCCAAGACCTTCAGGAATGATGTGCGTAGAACAGGCGCAAATTAAACGATCCACCCAGATCAATATTTTTTGCCTAAATCCGTGCTCAGTTGGAAAGATGAGGCCCGTATAGGTATGAACGCGCACAGGCACCCGGCACAGCCAACCTGCCAGCATGGTGACCAAACCAGCTTTGGGGGTGTATGAATGTACTACCGTTGGTCGAACCTTAAGCAATACCAGCACCATGCTTAGTACAGACAAAAAATCCTTAAGCACGCGGATGCCGCGGACCATCTGCACAGGGTGAAAAACTAGCCCTTCTTTAGAAGCCAGTCTGCAAAAATTTTTGCTGGGACTACATGCTAGCTGTACTTGAAAATAACGGGCCAAGTAGCGGGGTTGTTCTCTGAGTATGGTTTCAAATGTCTCGGGAACAGTCGTCACAATAAGCAGGCCCCTCATGACAAGTTTCCCCTAGCAACCCGTCGCAGTAGATCTACCAGTCTAGGCCCTGTTTTCTGAGTGCAATATTTTTTCTCTACGTATTCACGACCTTTTAAGCCCATCCTCGTGCGTAACGTCTGGTCTGACAGTAGTTGCAATAAGGCATTAATCCAATCTTGAGAATTTTCAGCAAGAAAACCATTTTCACCATGCACCACAATCTCAGAATTGATACCAACGTTGGATGCAACCACTGGTAAGCCACATCCCATGTACTGGATCAATTTGTAGCCACACTTGCCACGCTCCCAACGCGTATCCAGCAGAGGCATCACGCCAACTTGGCACGCGCTGATGCTTTTGACTTCGGTGGCTTCTGACCATGAGACCATTTCCACGTTCACTCCAGGCAAGTCAATTGGACCACCGCCAATTACACGAAGTAAAAATGGAACGCGAGTGGCTAATTCCTGTAACGGCTCACGAATCAATTGAAGGTAACTCACCGTAGAAGGCGAGCCAATCCAGACCACGCGGGGTAACGCGTCAAAAATAGGCGGTTCTATTGGCCGTGGGACTTGCGGGGTGTAGCGCGCCAAATTAATCACAGTTGGCACGATCTCCACCCATGGCGCCCCTGCATCACGAGCCCGTTGGGCAAGATAGTTGTTTCCCGCGACCACCAATGCTGCTTGAGCCATGAGCCCATCAAGGCGCCGGCCGAAAATAAATCGAACCACGGGATTGATGTGCTGGTCATAGTTATGGAAAACAGCATCGTCATAGTCCAACACATAAGGAACACCGCTGAGCAAAGCCAGCTCGAGCCAAAGTGGCCACCAGGGCAAAGCCTCCTTCTCAATCCACACCAAATCGAACTGCTTTCGCGTTAAAAGCGTACGCAAGCGGAGCAAATATGAGCTGAGAATTGAAACACCATATCTGCCGTTTTTATAGCGAGCACGTAACGCATCATCTGACAGTAAAGTCTGCGCAGTTACCTGAATATCCGATTGCTCGAAATCGGGTAGATACTGAAAGGATCGCATCCGAGACGAAGCACCTAAGTGACCATATTTGGTCAACACCAAAAACTTGAATTTTTTCAATTGGTGAATTGATTGCGTATCCATTGTGGCAACCAACGCCAAAGCATTCCGTAAGCAAGCCAAGTGTCTTTTAAGCCAGCCCAAGTCAAGTTATTGATGGCCCCAATAGATCTTGAAAGTGGCTCGACAAACATCGTCACTACAAATACGATGATTGAGCCAGCGATTGAAAAATGCTTGAAGGCATACAACATGCGGCTTCGCAACGAATAGAACAATCTTGTCGCTTTGACTTGCTTGGAGGTGCCTCCCCCCGCATGAAAGGCCTTCGCATCAGCCAGATAAATGGTGTTCCATCCAGCCTGACGTGCACGATAAGAAAAATCCAGATCTTCTAAATAGACGAAGAAATTTTCATCAAAGCCGTTCAATGAAACAAAAATTGAGCGGCGAACAAAATAAAAAGCTCCAATAACGTGATCTACCACTCTAGTCTGGTCATGTCCCCACTCTGCGATGAAATGACTTAAATGTGGAAATAGTCGATGAAGCCCAACAGCATGTACGACAAAATTACTTGGGGTTGGAAATCTGGCGCAGCCCCGCGAAACCATGCCAAATATATTGAGCAATTTCACTCCACAGATGCCAACAGTGGCATTAGTGGGATCCTGCATATAAGCCACCACCTTGCGTAGCGCGTCCTCGCAAAGTGCAGCATCAGGATTTAAAAAAAGAAGGTAATCACTGTGGGCTACCTGGCTGCCAATGTTGCATGCCTTCCCAAAACCCAAATTGCTACCGGTGCGGATCAATGAGACGTTTGAATAATCCTCGGCGTGTGACTCCGAGCCATCTACCGAGCCGTTATCTACAACGATTATTTTGGCGACTAGTCCAGATCCGAAATAATTAATAGATTCAAGGCACTCATGAAGCTGCGAGCCAGAATTCCAATTAACAATAATACAATCAATATACATAAATCATTTAATATTATGCAATGATTTAAATCTATAATAAAAATAAACACCAGGAAATACAACCATCCACTGAAAATCAAATGACTCCAAATATGGATTTGTTGCTGATGCAATTAAAATAGCCACAAAACCACCATACACAAAAATATCCGAACCATTTCTAACATTGGCAAGTCCAAGACATCTGTATGATTTATATATGTAATAAAATGGAATAGAGTAAATCAAGAAGCCAATCAAACCTACACGATAAAAAGTTGCCAACCAAAGCAACTCATATCTCCAGGGATTTATATCATTTCTAACGTACGGGACACCAATTCCATGACCCGCACCAAGAAAATAAGTATCCAAAATCCCATCCACAAGATATTTACTTTGCAAAACCCGTTCATCACCACCACCTTGAAATACTTTTATAAAAAAATCGGCAAATATAGAAAAAATATTTACACCAAAACCCTTGATATCGATTTCATTTAAATTATAAATTATTAATAAAATTAAAATCAAAGCAGTTGCCAAATAAAAAATTTTTAGCCATTTTAAAAAATTATATTTATTCTGATTTAATAGATTAATAAAAAAACCAGAGAATAGCGAAAGAACTAAAGCAGAACGACCAGAAACCAAGGCAACAGAAAAAAATATTGCAAACAAAATAAATCTCACAGATTTATTCAATACAATATTAGGAGCCGCAAAAAAACCACCAGCTATAAATATTAATGATCCATATACGTGCATTGTTGCACCTATACCATCTTCATTGAACTGAACATTTGGCTCGGCTATCAGCCAAGTTAATGTGTCACCTCCAAATATATTGAAAAAATAAAAAAACAATACCACTGTCACCGAGCCAAAGAACCCATAAATTAATAATAGAATTAAAATCTTTTCAATACTGACAGTTAGCAATAATTTCGACCAAATTGTCAGCCATAGCAAAGGTGCAATCATATAAACAAAGACAAGCGACTCAAATGCAAGCCCCTCACCCCTTATAGATCCAACAAAAATATAAAAAAAAGAAACAATTAAGCCAGAATAATAAATCGACAACAGGGTCTTATTCAAAATACCGTCACTTAAAAACAAAAAATACAAACCAAGCGCCACAAATAAACTGACAGAATAGCCTCTAAAAGAATTAGGAAAAACTATAGGGAAAAATAGATACAAACCCACAACCAGCGCATTAAAATTCAAGATGGGTATTTTCATTATTAAATATTAAACCAACCATCGTCGACAAAAAATAATTTTCTTGAAAAATATATTAAAGAAAATAAATCAATAATCATTCTTGCCACCCATGTCCAAGCAACTCCAACAATTCCAATCTCGTCAATAAAATAGAATAATGATATTAAGAAAAATGGCGCCTCTACCAAATGTAATTTAGCTGTCAAATCTGAACGTCCACGAGCATGAAGTAAGGCATAAAACATCGACCCCAGCGCATTCGCGAATACGCCCAGACACAACACTTGGCCAACCAATATGGATTCAGGCTGTATGTTGTTCTTAATCCACAAAGGCAGAATCAAAGGAAGTAGAAAAGCTAATGCACTACAAACAACTGCCATCATGCAAGCCACACGAATCAACCACTTGAAAAAATACGGTTTCCATTCGCTAGGTTTTTCCTGCACCATCTGGCTCAAACTTGGAAACATCACAGAAGAAACTGCACCTACCAAGACCAAGCTTTGCACGACTAATTCATAAGGCACCACATAAACAGAAACTGCTGCTGCAGAAATGGTGGCCGCTATGACAAATCGATCTGCTTGCACCAAAATTGGGCTCACGATGCTGCTCACCGTAACCCAGCCACCAAACGCGAACAAAGACTTAGCAATACTTGCTGAGTAAACAGCCGGACCCCGGGTTTCAGGTGCGTATTTAAGGCACTGAATTGCCAGGTGACGAAATATCAACAAAGCCATCAATCGACTCACCACTAATGTTGCTACAAGCCAAGGCAACTGAATAGTGAATATCGACACTGCGTAGGGACCGGCAAAATTAACGACACCTAAACCGGCGCGCAACAAGCTGATGCCCTTGAAGTTCATAAACGCCTCATTCAAGCCACGGTAGGTTGCGCTCATCGCCTGCGCAGGTAACGCGATTGCAAGAAGCACCATGCTTGATTGAATTTCACTTGCTGATGTGGATTGAGTTCGTATCCATGCTTGCCCTCCCATGAGGGCTGCAATACCGATTAATCCACCTCCGATCAAACCAGTCACAAGCGTGATTCGACCTGCAGTAGTCAGTACATCAGGTATTGATGAAAGCTTGCCATCCCCTCTCATTCGGGCAACCATTTGGGTGAGGGCTCGCCCCAGTCCCAAATCCAAGCTGCCAGCGTAGCCAATCAAACCCCATGCCAATGCAAGCAAACCGAAACGCTCCTGCCCCAAGTTTTCGATCAGGTGAGGCACCGTCAAAAACGCTACGCCAAGAGGTAGAGCTAAACCGCCAAGGTTCCAGCTGAAATGCGAAAGCTGCATTATTTAATGACCGATGTGTAGTCAGCCATTTCGAGTCATCCCCGCTTGCCCATCAACCGTTAGTGAAAATACACCAGCCGTGGCGGAGCTAAAACCATCAGGGGGATTTCGTAGCTGCCTGCAAAGTAGTAACTGATAGCTTTGCAAACTGCGATGCCCGATCGGGGGCAAGTTCATGTATTTAAAAATTGACGTTGGACATACCAAGGCATCGCCATTTTTATGCCCTCGCGGATGCGTTGCGTTGGCGCATAGCCAAGCAGCAGCTGCGCCTTGCGGATATCAGCAAGGCTATGACGCACGTCTCCCGTGCGAAAGTCTCGGTAGCTGGGTGAAGCTTGTATGCCATGCAGCGCTTTGCCAACCATGCGTTGATGGCACAAGTTGTCTCGAAGAAGGTAAAAAAGCTCGTTAAGCGTTGTTTGTTCGCCAAGGGCGATGTTGTAAATCTGATTCAGCGGATTGATAGCGTTAGAAGAATGCAGCGCTTCACTGGCCGCGACAGAGAACTTAAACGCGGTGGCGGCAAGCAAATTAGCTTCGATGACGTTCGACACATAGCAAAAGTCCCGACTGGTTTCACCATCACCGTTGATGTAAACGACTTCACCGTTGATCAAGCTGCTGATCCACTTAGGAATGACTGCGGCATAGCCGCCATTAGGATCTTGGCGCGGGCCAAACACGTTGAAGTAGCGCAAGCCGATGGCGTTAAAGCCGTAGCAGCGGGAAAACACGTCTGCATAGAGTTCGTTCACGTACTTGGTGACCGCATACGGACTGAGAGGTTTACCGATCTGGTCTTCTAATTTTGGCAGGCCAGGATGATCACCATAGGTGCTGCTGCTGGCGGCATAAGTGAAGCTTTTGACCCTGGCGTCTCGAGCGGCTACCAGTACATTGAGAAAACCGCTGATGTTGGCGGCATTAACGGCTATGGGGTCGGCCACGCTACGGGGGACTGAACCGATTGCGGCCTGATGCAGTACAAAGTCAACCGGCAAACATTGCGAACTTACTTTAATTTCGGAATCAATTGCGCCGGGTGAACTGGAGTGCGCATCACATACTTCGGACCAAGTCATGGCACGTTGGCAGTCCTCTAAATTTCTGATATCGCCCTCTATGAAGGTAAAGTTTTGCCATTGCACTGGGGTTACCAAGCTTCGAACTTCGTCTAGGTTTCTCTGATAACCCGTGGCGAAGTTGTCAAGGCCGACCACGCGCTGGTTAAGTTTAAGCAAAGTTTCCAGCAGGTTACTGCCAATGAAGCCGGCCACGCCTGTAATAAGCCAAGTTTCGGGGGAAAACGCTAGCGTTTTACAAACTTGTTCGTAGTGGCTCATAGTCTTACAAGCGTGCGTCTGCAGCACCTAGGGGAAGAACACTTTTCACGTCAAACAGCACGGCACCAGGCTGGCCAAAAGCTTTGAGTCCAGCTTCTCCCAATTTCACAAACTGGTGGTGACTCACAGCGAGAATGACTGCAGCATATTGGCCTTGTACTGGCCACTTAGTCAGGCACTGCAGGCCATATTCATGCTCGGCTTCTGCAATATCAATCCAAGGGTCGTACACGTCGACTTGGACGTTGTAGCTTTGAAGCGTTTTGACGATATCAACCACTTTGCTGTTACGTACATCCGTGCAGTTTTCTTTAAAGGTCAGGCCTAGCACTAATATTTTGCTGCCCAGCACAGGCAAATTTTTGTGCAGCATGAGCTTGATGGTTTCGTTGGCCACATGGGCTGCCATGCTGTCGTTGATACGCCGCCCCGACAGGATCACTTGGGCGTGGTAACCAACTTCAAGCGCTTTATGCGTGAGATAGTACGGATCCACACTGATACAGTGGCCACCCACCAAGCCAGGTCTGAAGGACAGGAAATTCCACTTGCTGCCGGCGGCTTGGAGAACCTCTAAGGTGTCAATGCCAAGCTTATTAAAAATAAGGCTCAGCTCGTTGACCAAGGCAATGTTGATGTCGCGCTGAGTGTTTTCAATCACCTTGGCGGCTTCAGCCACCTTAATGCTGCTGGTTCTATGCGTTCCAGCGGTGATGATGCTTTTGTAAAGACGATCTACATGCTCGGCCACTTCGGGCGTACTGCCGCTGGTTACCTTTTTGATGCTGGGCAGTCGGTGCTCTTTGTCACCTGGGTTGATGCGTTCGGGGCTGTACCCAGCAAAAAAATCTTGGTTGTACTCAAGGCCACTGAACTTTTCTAGTACCGGGACACATACTTCTTCGGTTGCACCGGGGTACACCGTGGATTCGTAGATAACCAAATCACCCACTTTAAGCACCCCACCGACCAGTTCACTCGCTTTAATTAGTAGCGACATGTCGGGGCAGTTGGCTTTGTCTACCGGCGTTGGTACTGTGACGATAAAGACCTGCGCGCATTTCAAATCCGCTACCTCGCGGCTATACCGCAGCATCGTTGCCTTGGCCAACTCGGATGAAGAGCATTCAAGCGTGTGGTCGATTCCGCCATGCAACTCTGCAATCCGAGCTTGGTCAATATCAAACCCGATGACGGTACGGATCTTTCCAAACTCCACAGCCAAAGGCAAACCGACATAACCCAAGCCGACGATGGCAATGGTTGCACTGTCAAAATTCATATCTGGGGTCTTTAAAAGACTTCTTACTCCGCTCAATCACTGGTTGCCATCCGAATAGCCATATTGACCACCATCACACCGGTGAAAACCACACCGACTAAAAAAATTATTTTTTGGTGCTTGCGCATAAATTTCAAAACAGATCTGGCTGAAGGCTCTCGATTTTTGGGAAATCTTTTCAGAATGCGTTTGCGCTCGCTCCTGCTAGCCTTGCTTGGCGTCTTCTTATTTGAAGGATTTTTTGGTGTTGCAACCATGAGGACTCTGTTAGCTGATGTCCGTTAAACACAGTGAGTTTGCCAATCAAGGCCACAAACGGGCCAATGTTGACAGGCTGAATTCAACACATTGGCATGCGAACTTATTGGGGCTTGTTGGTGTAGCTGTAGGCTTGATAACGGTAGCCGTAGCGTTTGTAGCCATATGAATAGCTGTACCCATAACGGTGGCGGTTCAGATCCAGTCCGTTGAAAATCACCCCACTCACTTTGGCGCTGGCATGGGACAAACGCTTGCTGGCCTCTAGCAGCTCGCCCAGTTCAGTGACTTCGGAGCGGGCGACCAAGAAAATGGTGCCAACCAGTGGCGCCAAAACCAGCGTGTCCGCGACAGCCAAAACCGGGGGCGAATCGATCACCACAACGTCATAGGCATCCTTCACAGAGGCCAAGAAGGCGCGGATTGCGTTAGTCATCAACAACTCTGCCGGATTAGGTGGCAAAGTTCCGGTGGTCAGTAAATCAAGATTAGAGATGATGTTCTGGTGCTTAACGAAGTCAAAGGTTTGACTACCGGCCATCAAATCACTCAATCCCAACCCACGCTCAATACCAAAATACTGATGCAGAGTGCCTTTGCGCATATCAGCGTCGACCAACAGCACGCGCTTGCCAGAAGTCGCCAGCAGTGCTGAGAAGTTGGCTGCAGTAAAAGATTTACCCACTCCTGGCGTAGCGCCTGTGATGAGCAACACATTGCTATCGGCGTCCAGCATGGCAAACTGCAAGGTGGTTCTCAAACTGCGCAAGCTCTCGATCGCTAAATCGTTCGGACTGTTTACCGCCAGCAAATGCTCTTCAGACGATTGTTGGTCATGAGAGATCTCGCGTTGCTTTGCTGAGTGTGGAACAGTGGCGAA
>CANGMW010000040.1 GCA_947454695.1 Comamonadaceae bacterium
AATTGCAGTTTCTCGATGTCTATCCCGGCGGGGACTACCTACCACTTGCGCACATGGGAAATTTAGGGCACCGCATCATGGCGTTTGAAGTGGCGACCGCTTTTGAACGCTGGCATTCCTCCTCGCATCCCCTGACTCAGTTTGTATTTCACACACGTCACCCAGACCTTCTCTTGCCTGGCAGCGATTGAAAATAATTAAATCATTTATAAGATTTAAATTAATCTGCAATCAAGCGTACCGAACTGAACCACACATGAAAACCCGTTTGAAACAAAGCACATTCGGTTTTTTTACCATGTCGATGAAACGCTTGAAATGCCAAGCTTTCGCCAGTCTCTCAAGCTTGGTTATTCCGACGGTACTGATCAGCGCCACCTTGCTCTCTCTGTTTTTTTGGGCTGACGACTCCGCAGCCGTTCCGCAAATTCAGCTTACTTTGCGCGTATTGCCAGAAGTGCAGAGCAATTTATCACTTCAAGTTGCAAAAAATTTACTTGAAAGACAACCACTCACCCTACAACACGAGACCAACTTATCGGAAACTCCAATCTGGTTTCAAATCAATGTACCGCCCCACACGGTGGTTCCTAAGCTCATAGAGTTGCCCTCTAGGCATCTTCTGCAACTGTCCTGTTGGGATGGTCAGTCGCAGACTTTGATCGGCCAATTGATTGAAGGCGAAGCCCTTGGCGGACTTATTCCCGTTAAAGCTGGATATGCGCTCACTGCACAACGGCCTGAACAGGCTTTTGTATGCACCGCAAGATTCCAGGGACCAGCCAAACTGACCGCTTTTTTATGGTCAGATCAAGCTCTTAATCAATCATCAGACGAGTTTCAAAGAAAAACAGGGTTGCTTGATGGCGGAATGATGGTCATGGCGCTATTCGCCTTAATTGCGGCCTTATTCAATCGACAATCGGTGTACGTTATCTTCGCAACGTGGGTATTTCTTTCCTTACGTATCAGTGCCACAGCCTGCGGCTGGGACACGCAATGGTTTCACTTTGAAATACCTCAAGCCTGGCTCCCTTGGGTTCGCTCCGTCACTCGAGCCATGTGGGCGATCTTGACCGTCACCCTTTTTAAGTCACTGTTTAGACGTGAACTCAGAGAAATTTACTCTGCTGGACTACTTAACATCACAGAGTGGCTTTGCCTTGTGCTGTTAGCCGCATCATTCATACAGAGTCGGGCAAGCTTTTTAGTTTCGATGTGGTGGATAGGCGGATTCGCACTGCTGTGCTTACTGGTTTGCTTAGTCGAAATTGTCTATAGATTCAGAACACGCGTTTCTTTACTTTACGCTGCCTCGTTGACGGTCACCTTGCTGTCGAGCCTTTCTGAAATTTGGTCGGTCTCCATTGGCATTAATCCACTGATTGACTTCCTCAACACAGTAACGGCATCGGCCTCTGCCTGTTTATTAGCAGCATTAGCAATTGCTGATCAACTGCGTCAGGAACACCTGCAAAAAATTGATGCACAAGTTCAACTTCGGCATACTTACGAGGCGATCCCAATCGGGCTGTTCACGCTCGATTTAAACGGTTCATTTCTCAAGGTCAATCCCATCATGCTTTCCATGCTGGGAATTGCCAAGTTCACGCCAAATAAATTCTCATGGGATACGCACTTTAAAAATGAATCATGGTCGGTGATTCAACAACTTTTAACTACGGAAAATGAATGTGAGCTCGAGGTTGATGGAAGTCCGAACTCATACATAGGAGAATCCAAGCGATACCTTCTTAAGGCGACTTTGGCCAACGGAAAAATTGAAGGCTCTTTGCAGGACATCACAGAAAAATCGAATTTTTTGGATGAACTTAAATTTTTAGCCAACCATGACTCCGTGACAAACACATTGAATCGTCATGGTCTTGAAATTGCTTTTAACGAAGCGATTTCCCAAAAACGCCAAGGTCAATCGTTTGCATTGGGTTATCTCGACTTGGATCGCTTGAAATTAATCAACGAGCTGTATGGGCCGATCTATGGCGACGCAGTTCTTAAACAAGCCTGCGAAAGCATCAAGTCAAGCCTTTCCAGCGGCATGCGATTGAGCCGAATTGGTGGAGATGCTTTTGTCATCTTGATGCCCGACATGAAAATTAAGCATGCGGTGTTGTTTTGCGAGGAAATGCTGGACAACATTCAAAATTCGCCTTGCCTGATTAATGGCAAATCATTTCAACTTCGAGCTTTTTTGGGTTTGATGGAGGTGTCTGAGGACGCTCAGTTAATCGACACCATGACAAAAGCCAGTCATGCCTGTCGCGAAGCCAAGTTTGGCTCGATGAAAGCGGTGGTTTCATACTCACTTGATGACGTCAAACATCAAGACTACGGGGTTAATTTCAATGCATTGGATCGAATCGCAAGCACCAATTTCTTAGATGGGCTTTTTTTCGAAATGCAGCCCATCTTATCGTTGCAGAACCCTCACGATTCGCTCAACTTAGAAGTGCTTTTAAGGATGCGTGACGCTACCGGAAGGCTCATTCCCATCAACCGCGTCATTGCCGCCGGCGAGCAAAGTGGTCGTATCGCCTTGATCGACTGCTGGGTACTGAGCAACGCTTTGACTTGGATTGAAAATCATTTGGAGAAACTGGGGCGCATGCAGTTTGTATGCGTGAACTTAAGCGGTTCGTCGCTGAATGATGAAGACTTAGTTCAAAAGCTCATTGACATTCTTCAAATGCACCGGTCTGTCACCAAATTCATCTGCATCGAAATAACCGAAAGTGTGGCATTGCGAGACTTAGAAAAAACCCGGAATTTTGTTACCCGAGTCAGGGCGATGGACGTTCGGGTCGCGCTGGATGATTTTGGTGCAGGCTACACCTCGTTTTCTTACCTGCAGGCTTTGTCGGCTGATATTTTAAAAATTGATGGCAGCTTTGTGGTCAGCATGTCGCAGCACGCCGCTAATGTCGCTATTGTTGAAGCCATCGTCACACTGGCTAAAAGCTTGGGCATGACCACCATTGCGGAATGGGCAGAAGACGTCAACACGGTGCAGGCCTTAGCAAAACTTGGCGTTGACCATGTTCAAGGCTATGTGGTGGCCAGTCCCATGTCACCTGATCTCATCTTGAGCTCAGTCTCTAGCGCCGACTTCATCACCAACCAAACGCTTCTTAATCAACTCACGCAAATCGCACAAGTCAGCATGGGTTCGCATGAAGACTTGGACGCTTTGCCCCCCTCGCCAATGCACCATAAAGCCCGCTAGCGCCAGGCAGTAGAGCTTAATCAGCGCGCAAGGCCTTTTTGAGCTCAACACCGAGCTCGGGCTTATGCACGAAAGGATCCGTTGGATTACGGGCCTGGACGATATCTTCCAATCGAGTTTGAACAGAGCCGATCGACTGCGGGTGGCTGTAGATATAAAACTGATTGGCAGCGATGGCGTCAAACACCTTGTGTGCGACTTGCGCAGCCGTCACCTTGCCTGAGCCCACCGCTTTATCGCTCATGGCTTGGCCGATCAACTGGCTTCGAGTCGGTTTTTCACTCTTCATCTCTGTAGGCCGGTTGCGGTGGCTTTGGCTGATGCCTGTGGGCACGAAAAACGGGCACAGCACCGAGGCACTGATCTGATCCGTGACCAAGGCCAAGTCTTGGTAAAGCGTTTCTGACAGAGACACGACGGCATGCTTGGACACGTTGTAGATGCCCATATTGGGAGGATTGAGCAGACCCGCCATGCTGGCCGTGTTGACAATGTGCCCCTGAAAAGCGGGGTCTTTTTTGGCTGCGGCCAACATCATGGGCGTGAACAAACGCACGCCATGCACCACGCCCCACACGTTCACACCGAGCACCCAATCCCAATCTTTAACAGAGTTTTCCCAAATCAACCCACCAGAGCCCACACCTGCATTGTTGAACACAAAATTTGGCGCACCGAACTTGGCTTGCACTTGGTCGGCCAGGTTTTCCATCGCTGCAGCATCCGAGACATCCACACGAACCGCTAAAACGTCGGCGCCCAGCGCCCGAATTTCAGCAGCCGCTTTGTCCAAAGCATCTTGCTGGACATCGACCATGACGATGTTCATGCCCTTTTGAGCCGCAATGCGGGCGCATTCCAAACCAAAGCCAGATGCTGCACCAGTAAGTACCGCAGTTTTATTTTTAAAGTCAGAGATCATGAAGTGTCCTGTTGAAATAAAAAGGAAGATTCAGCGGGGCATCGCCCGAGTCAGAATGGCATCAAAGTTGGTCGAACTGCTCAAGGTGCCAAAACTGTGGCCCCAGTGTCCGCCCAAGCGCGAGTCGCAAAACGCCGAAAAAACAGCGCTTGGAGAAGTTTGGTACAGCAAAGCTGCCTGTACCGCTAAGGCCACATCCTGCGCCAGCAAACGGGCCTCCACTTCGTTGGCCATGGCCTCCACACGCTGTGGCAAGGCAGACGCCAAACGGTCCAGCGCCGCGTGGGCACCGCGGGCGGGCGACAATTCTTTGGCCAGTGCCGCAGCGGCATCCGCTTTGCGAAGCGCGCGCAGCAGGTCCAGGGCCATGATGTTGCCGGCCCCTTCCCAGATGGAGTTGAGCGGCATTTCACGGTAGATGCGCGCCATGATGCCCTCGCCCGCTTCTTCAACATAGCCATTGCCACCCATGCACTCCATCGCCTCCTGGCTGAAATGGCTGCCGCGCTTACATATCCAAAATTTGGCAATCGGCGTGAGCAGGCGGGCCATCACAGCTTCATGCTCGTCACCCGGGTGGTCAAACGCGCGGGCCAACCGCATCGACAAAGCACAGGCGGCCTCACTCTCCAGCGCCAAATCGGCCAAGACGTTGCGCATCAAGGGCTGATCAATGAGACGTTTACCAAAGGCCGCGCGTTGTGAGGTGTGGTTCATCGCCAGGCTCAAGGCTTGCCGCATGAGACCGCTTGTGCCCAAGGCGCAGTCGAGCCGCGTCATGCTGCCCATTTCTAAAATTTGAGGGACACCGCGTCCCTCTTCGCCCACCAGCCATGCCGTGGCTTGATCAAATTCAACTTCTGAACTGGCGTTGGCCTTGTTGCCTAATTTGTCTTTGAGTCGTTGGATGTGAAGGCCATTGCGGGTGCCGTCCGGCAGGATGCGTGGCAAGAACAAGCAACTCAAGCCTGAGGGTGTCTGCGCCAGAATGAGAAAGGCGTCGCACATCGGGGCGGAAAAAAACCATTTATGCCCTGTGACCTTAAAACGTTCGCCCCAATCATCCGCCCCATCACGAACCGCTTGTGTGGTGTTGGCTCGGACATCGGACCCGCCCTGCTTCTCGGTCATGCCCATGCCCATGGTCACGCCTGATTTTTCAGAGAAGTGCACAAGCCTAGGGTCATAGATGGGGCTGGTCAGTTTAGGCGCCCAGGCCGCGTAGAGGGCCGAATTGCTTTTCAGCGCCGGCATCACGGCGTAGGTCATGGAGATGGGACAGAGCATGGAAGGCTCCAACTCCGTGAACATCATGAAAGCCGCCGCACGGGCCACATGGGGAGATTCACGCATCGGGTGCCCGGTGGACGAGGCCGTCCAGGGCGTCCCATGCAAACCGGCTGCCGTGGCCGCTGACATCAGGGCATGGTAGCTGGAATGAAACTCCACCTCGTCGATGCGGTGACCGAATCGGTCGTGTGTTCGCAACGCGGGTGAATGGGTATTGGCCAGACGTGCATGCGTTTGCATGGTGGCACTGCCCAAAACCGTCCCCAAGGTTTGCAAATGCGAGGTGTCTAATCCAGGTGCGTTAAATTTCAACGCATCACCCAAGGCCTGGTGGGATTCAAACAGTCGGTAATCCACCAGCGGTTCAACCTGGTTGAACACTTCATGGGTACGGGTCATCTTCAATTCCCCTTGGAAAAGGTCCAGCGCGTTTGAAGGCTTCAAGCGCGCTGGAAACGACTCAGATCAGCTTGACCAACTGCTTGCCGAAGTTTTTACCCTTGAGCAGACCGAGAAAGGCTTCGGGGGCTGACGCCAGACCTTGCGCCACCGACTCACGCGGACGCAGCTTGCCAGTGCCCACCAAAGTGCCGAGTTCGTTGAGCGCCTCGGGCCAGACCTCCATGTGCTCGCTCACGATGAAACCTTCGACTTTCAAGCGGTTGCTCAAAATCAGCGCCGGATAAGCCATGGGCAGAGGTTGACCATCGTAGCCAGCAATCATGCCGCACACGGCAATGCGTCCAAACGCGTTCATGCGCAGCATCACCGCATCGAGCACCATGCCGCCGACATTTTCAAAGTAGCCATCGATACCTTTGGGGCAGGCGTCCTTCAGTGACTTGGACAGCGAGAAGGCATCCTTGTGGAGTTTGTAGTCGATGCAGACATCAAAGCCGAGCTCTTTCACCGCGTAGTCGCACTTGTCAGGACCACCGGCAATACCCACCACATGGCATCCGCGCGCCTTGGCCAATGCCGCATAGGCACTGCCCACTGCGCCAGTAGCCGCACTCACCACCACGGTGTCGCCTGCCTTAGGCGCAATGATTTTGACCAAGCCGTACCAAGCTGTGACGCCAGGCATACCTACCGCACCCAGGTAATGGCTCAAAGGCACATGCGTGGTGTCCACTTTGCGTAAGGCGCCAAATTGCGAAGCCTCGACCACGGAATACTCCTGCCAGCCGCCCATGCCCACGACCTTGTCGCCGACGCTGAATTTGGGGCTGCGGCTCTCGACCACTTCGCCCACCGTGCCACCGATCATCGGCGTGCCCAGGGGGTGCGGATCAGCGTAGCTCTTGGCATCATTCATGCGTCCGCGCATGTAGGGGTCCAAACTCAGGAAATGGTGGCGCACCAGCACTTGTCCCTCCTGCAAAGCGGGCACATCGGTGCTAACCAGTTTGAAGTTGCTGGCAGAGGCTTCGCCCTTGGGGCGGTTATCCAAAAGAACTTGATGGTTGGTTGTCATGGTGTTGTCTCTCTCTTAATCGGTTGAAATGCCATTGAAAGGGTTACTGGTCTTAGCCCCTGTGGGCAGGCGCTTGACGTATTTGAAGGTGCCGGTGGCGTGGGCGCAGAGCTTACCCGCCTCGTCAAAAATGGAAGATTCCGTGAAAGCCATGGTGGCGGTGCGATGCAGCAAGCGGCCTTTGGCAGTCAGCGTGCCGCGGGCTGCTTGCATGAAGCTGGTCTTCATCTCGATGGTCACCACGCCCATATCCTGCTCAATGCTGCGAGCAGCCGTGGCCATGGACACATCCATCAGCGTCATGCTGGCGCCGCCATGCGTCACGCCAAAGGAGTTGAGGTGCTCGGGTTTGGGCGTGTACTCAATCACCGACGCACCGCCCTCAAACACCATCAGCTCAAAGCCCAAGTGGTGAACAAATGGAATGTCAACGCCGAAACGCATCATCCCCCCGAGACGCAGCTCACGCCACCGTCCACTGCCATCCACTGGCCAGTGATGTGCTTGCCGGCATTGGACGCGTACAGCACGCACAAGCCTTTCAAATCTTCGTCATCACCCAGACGCAACAGCGGCGCGTGTGCCTTGAGCTTTTCAACGCCCATGGCCTCTAACGTGCCCGCAGTCATCTTGCTGGGGAAAAAGCCCGGGCAGATCGCGTTGACGTTGATGCTGTACTTACCCCACTCGGCGGCCAGCGCCCGGGTGAAGTTGATCACCGCACCTTTGGAGGTGTTGTAGGCAATCGTGTTCATGCCCGAGGGGTTGCCGCCCAGGCCTGCGATCGAGGCCACGTTGAGAATTCGGCCTGACTTGCGGGGGATCATGCTTTTCTTGGCAATCGCTTGACTGAGCAAAAAGTAGCCGCGAATGTTCAGGTTCATCACCTTGTCCCAGGCTTCAATGGGATGGTCTTCAGCGGGGGCACCCCAGGCAGCACCCGCGTTGTTGACCAGAATGTCCACCTGGCCCAAACGCTGCAAGGTTTCATCGGCCAGACGTTGAATCTCGCTTTCTTTGGCGCAGTCGGCGGCAATCCACTGCGCGTCAATGCCCGCGGCTTTGAGCTCAGCTGCAGCCTCTTCCAAGTCCGAGGCCTTGCGCGAGCTCAGCAGAATGCGCGCACCAGCCTCTCCCAAAGCATGGGCCATTTGCAGGCCCAGCCCACGGGAACCGCCGGTCACCAAAGCAGTCTTACCGTGCAGATCGAATAATTGTTGAATCGTTTTGCTCATGATGTCTCCTTGTTATAAAAATCAGGGTTTATCGATTGTGAGTTTGGACCGGATGTAGATCAGCACCACACCCAGCACCACCAAAAGTGCTCCGACACACTGAATGCTTCTGGCCAAGGTCGACTCACTCTGGTCAATAAAAAGGCTCAAGGCGATACCCATGAGCCCGCTGTAAATACCAATCCAGACCCAGCGTTGGATCGAGAGCAGGGTCTTGGCTTGGGTCATCAAAAGGCCTCTTGGGGAAAGTCGGCACAGGTCCGATCACGGTTTTGAACCACCTGCAACCACGCGCCAATTTTGGGGAGCTCGTACTGAAAGAAGAAGCGGGCCGCCAACAGACGGCCTTGATTTTCCAGATCCGTCTGGCCTTGCTGCGTCGACACCACAAGGGTGGCCACGTCCAGCCAAATCCAGGCCAGCACCGTGTGTCCGAAAGCCTGCATATAGGGCACGGCATTGGCCAGCGCATCACCCGGCTCGCCGGTGGACCATGCCGCCTGGGTGGCGGTCGCCACCTGCTGCAATGCTTGAGCAAGTTGATCGGCATGCGCACGCAAGCTGCTGTGTGAACTGGCTTTTTGAATACTGGCCGTGATGCGCTGCGCCAAGAGCTGCAAGCCACGACCGTCTTCCATCAGCACCTTGCGTCCGAGCAAGTCCATGGCCTGAATGCCATGTGTGCCTTCGTGGATCATGTTCAAGCGGTTATCACGCCAGTACTGCTCCACCGGAAAGTCCCGGGTGTAGCCGTAGCCGCCGTGGATCTGAATGGCCAAACTGTTGGCCTCCAGGCACCATTCGCTGGGCCAACTTTTGGCAATCGGCGTGAGCACTTCGAGCAACAGGCGCGCATCGTCGGCGGATTGCGCATCGCCCGTGTGCTGCTCATCCACCAAGCGTGCACAGTACAAATCAAGCGCCAAAGAACCTTCACAATAAGATTTCTGCGCCAGCAACATGCGCTTCACATCCGCGTGTTCGATGATCGGGATCTGCGGCTTGGCCGCGTCTTTGCCTTGCGGGCCCATAGGGCGACCTTGCGGACGGTTGCGCGCATAGTCCAAAGATGCGTAATAACCCGCCATGCCCAGCATGGTGGCTGCCAGGCCGATACCGATGCGCGCTTCGTTCATCATGTGGAACATGCAGGCCAAACCTTTGCCGGCTTGCCCCACCAGATACCCCACGGCACCGGCGCCCTGCCCGTCCACCCCCGGTGTGGCGGTGACGGGGTACTTGCCTTCACCGAAGTTCAGCAAGGTGTTCGTGGTGCCACGCCAGCCGCATTTGTGGTTCAAACCGGCCAGGGCCACGTCATTGCGAACACCGGTCAACTGACCTTGGGTGTCCACCAGCTTTTTAGGCACGATGAACAAAGAGATGCCACGCGTACCCGGCACCAGTTTGCCCGTGTCGTCAGGGATTTTTGCCAGAACCAGGTGGATGATGTTCTCGGTCAGCTCATGCTCGCCGGCCGAGATCCACATCTTGTTGCCCTTGAGCCGGTAGCGCGGCCCCAAAGGATCGGACTCAAACCCTTCACCATCGGGCACGGCACGTGTGGCCACGTCTGACAGACTCGAGCCCGCTTGCGGCTCGCTCAGGCACATGGTGCCGGAAAAGCGCCCAGCAAACTCGTTCTTCGCAAACACCTCTTTTTGCAACGCGGTGCCGTGCGTCATCAGCAAATTGGCATTGCCCGAGGTGAGCATGCCCGAGCCGATGCTGGCCGAAGCACACGCAAAAAACGCGTTGGCTGCGGCCTCTACGGTGTAGGGCAGCTGCATGCCGCCCATCTCGTAGTCTTGGGCCGCGCTGAGCATGCCCGAGGCGGCATAGGCTTTTTGCGCGTCATGCGTGGCCTGGGGCAGGATCACTTTGTCGCCATCGAAGTGGGGTTCTTGCGTGTCCACCAAACGGTTGAACGGCGCGTATTTTTCTCGGGCGATGCGCTCGCACGTGTCCAGCACCGCGTCGAACGTTTCACGCGTGTGGTCCGTAAAACGCTCGCGCTGGTTCAGGCTGGACGCATCCAGCCACTGGTAGAGCAAAAAATCAACCGTGCTGCGTAGGCTCATGACATCCCGTGAAAATTAAAAGCAAGCTGAATGGGTACAAAGGTCGGACTCAGAGCACCTCAAACACGCCCGCCGCGCCCATGCCGCCGCCAATGCACATGGTCACCACCACGCGCTTGGCGCCACGACGTTTGCCTTCAATCAGCGCATGGCCGGTCAGACGCTGACCGCTCACGCCGTAGGGATGGCCCACCGCAATTGCGCCACCGTTCACATTCAAACGATCGGCCGGGATGCCCAGCTTGTCACGGCAATAGAGCACCTGCACAGCAAACGCTTCATTGAGCTCCCACAGATCGATGTCCTTGATGCCCAGACCCAAACGCTTGAGCACTTTGGGGATGGCATACACCGGGCCGATGCCCATTTCATCGGGCTCGCAACCCGCTACTGCAAAACCGAGAAAACGACCGATGGGCGCGAGACCGCGCTTGCTGGCCAGTTCTTCACTCATGATCACGCAAGCACCCGCGCCATCCGAGAACTGGCTGGCATTGCCAGCGGACACCACACCACCGGGCATGGCCGGCTTGATGGTGCTGATGCCTTCTTTGGTGGTACCTACACGCAGGCCTTCGTCGGCGCTGACGGTGACTTCTTTGGTGCGCAAGCCCATGACCGGATCGGCCACACCGGCCAACACGGTGATCGGTGCGATTTCGGCATTGAACAAGCCGGCAGCCTGGGCAGCACAAGCTTTTTGCTGGCTGGCTGCACCGTACTCGTCCATGGCATCACGGCCGATGTTGTAGCGCTTGGCCACTTGCTCGGCAGTTTGCAACATGTTCCAGTAAATCTCCGGCTTCATTTTGGCCAAAGACGGGTCTTGCAGCATGTGGGTGTTCATCTCTTGCTGCACACAGGAAATGCTCTCCACGCCGCCGGCCACATAGATGTCGCCTTCACCGGCGATCACACGCTGGGCAGCCAGGGCAATCGTTTGCAGGCCGGAAGAGCAAAAACGGTTAACCGTCATGCCCGACACATTCACCGGGCAGCCGGCCTTGAGCGCGATCTGGCGGGCAATGTTGGCGCCGGTCGCCCCTTCGGGGTTAGCGCAACCCATGATGACGTCTTCCACCTCTTGGGCGTCAATGCCGGCGCGCGCAATGGCGTGCTGAACGGCATGGCCGCCCAAAGTGGCGCCATGGGTCATGTTGAAAGCACCTTTCCAGCTCTTGGCCAGGGGCGTGCGTGCGGTCGAAACGATAACGGCTGAAGTCATGGTGGGATCCTTTCAAAAATCAGAATGAATTGGCTTTGGCGCTTTCGCTCAAAAGCCGGTGGTAAAAGCGGATGGCATCGGCATAGTTGCTGATGGCCAGACGTTCATCGGTGCCATGGAAACGCTTGAGGTCCTGCGCATTGGCTCGAACCGGCGAGAACTTGAAGACATGGTCAGACAGTTCGCCATAGTGAATCGAGTCGGTGGCCGCGACCATCAGGCCGGGAGCGACCACGGCATCAGGAAAAATTTCACGGATGGTGGTGTTGAGCAAACGAAATTGGGCCGAGCTGGAAGGCGCCACTTTGGAGGCGTTCACGGCACCAGGCAAAGCCGTCATTTTGAATTTATCTGCACCCACCGCCTGCGTCACTTGCTGGCGGGCATGCTCGATCACCTGCTCTTTGGTGTCACCGGGCAACAAGCGGAAATTGACCGTGGCCTGGGCCCGGCCGGGCAAGACGTTCTCTTTGTTGCCTGCGTTCACGATGGTCAGCGCCGTGGTGGTGCGCAGCATGGCGTTGGAGCTGGGCGAGTTTTGCAACTGTTTTTGGACCAGGGGGCCAAACAGCCACAAGTTGGACAAGGCCACGCGGGAGAATCCCTGCATCTCGGGCGCCAGGGTGTCGAACATCTCAGCGGCCACGCCACGCAAGCCGCCGGGCAATTGCTGATCGTCCAAGCGCTTGAGCGCTGCGCTCATCATGGCAATCGCACTGGTGCCTTGAGGCGGCGGCATAGACGAATGCCCCGGCGTCGCCGAGACTTCCAGTTCCAATGAGAGGTAGCCTTTTTCTGCCACGCCGATGAGTGCCGCCGGTTGTTTGACACCGGGCACCACGCCATCGAGCACCAACAGGCCCTCATCGATCACGAAGTCGAGCTGCACTTGGCGCTCTTTGAGCAGTGCGGCGATCTTGGCGGCCCCACGCAAGCCCCCCACCTCTTCATCTGCACCATAGGCCAAGTAGATGGTTCGCTCAGGCACAAAGCCGCTGGCCAACAGCATCTCCACGGCTTCGAGCTGCGACAAGAGATTTCCTTTGTCGTCCCAAGAACCACGACCCCAAACAAAGCCGTCCTTGATTTCCCCCGAGAAGGGGGCCATCTGCCAGTCACCCTCCGTACCCGGCGCCACGGGAACGACATCCTGGTGTGCCAACAGTAAGAGGGGCTTGGCTTTGGGGTTCGACCCGGGCCAGGTGTAGAGCAGACTCAGGTCGGCCACCACCTCGCGTTTGAGCGTGGCATGAACCTTGGGAAAGCGCGATTGCAGCAAAGCATGAAACTGCCGGAACTGATCGGCATTGAGCAGCGCATTGTCCCTAGAAGACACGGTGCGCAGGCGCACGGCTTCGGCGAGCCGTGAAGCGGCCCCCTGCTCATCGAGCTGGATGGGGGCAAGCGCAGGCACAGCGAGTTGTCGCGAACCCTTGCGAAGGGTGTTGACGGTCAGCGCCGCTGCCAACAGCAGCACCAGTGCCAACACGCCAAGCAAGAGTTTTTTCAACATGATCAGACGCCGTTAAAGGATTTGCCGTCGGCCACCAACTTGGCCAGCAAAGGCGCCGGCTGCCAAAACTGCGCATCATCCAGCGGGTTTTGTGCAAAGCGGTTCATGGTCTGAACCACGTTGAACAGGCCCACCGTGTCGGCGTACTGCATAGGGCCACCGCGGTAAATGGGAAAGCCGTAGCCGGTCAGGTAAACCATGTCGATGTCGCTGGCCTTGGAGGCAATGCC